>CAYXAG010000130.1:0-1555 GCA_964462235.1 uncultured Candidatus Saccharibacteria bacterium | reverse complement strand
ATCTCTTCCAGAGAGATGCGGCCAGAGCGCCTCCGGCAAGCGCCAGCGCAAGCACGAGCGCATACGTTGCGAAAAACGCAATGCCTGCCAGGATCGTTTTTGCGACCTGCAGCCCGAGCCAGACCGCTATCGCAAGTGCCACGATCCGCACGCTTGTTTTTACCGGATCCTTATCCGTCAATCTTTCCTTGAGGACGTGCCAGGCATGCCAGGTTTTTTCTTTCAGCCACGCCAAGAGCCCGGGTCCGCGGCTGAAAAATTCCATGTCGTGAAGGGATCGGCGTCCATCATGGCGGATGCCAAATACTCTGCCGTCTTCGGTCTTCAGCACGGGTTCCGTGGTACCTCTGGTGTCCAGAAACGAGAGCGCAAGCGTTTTCGTTTCTCCCTGGGCGGCAGGGAAGGAAAACATCAGGGATTTTCTATGGGCTTTGACAAGCGCGGTGATTTTGTCCAGTGTGTCCGACACGAATGCTTGCGTAAAGTCCTCTGCGTTCTCCGGAAGTGCGATGACTTCCCCGGAAGCGAATGCGCCGGTATGGGGGAAAAATGTCCCGACAGCGCCCAGGAGAAACGCTTTGCGCGACAGGTGCGGATTGAATGGAGCATTCATGCACATGCGATATTTCCTCCGAATGTGCGAGATTGCGGCGATGGCGATAGTGCGGCTATCAAGAGTACTGGAGCTATCGTAGATGTGGATTGCGGTCTTTGTCAATAATGTTTGAGAGGGTATAATTGAAGCATGATTTATTTGGCGGCGGATCATCGGGGGTTTCAGTTGAAAGAGTCACTCAAGCGGTTCTTGACCGAACGCGGCACTTCATTTGAAGATGTCGGCGCCCCGACCTATGCAGAGGGCGATGACTACGTGGATTTTGCAGCCGCGGCGGCCCAGAAAATCGTCGTCAATCCCGATACGGATCGCGGGATTTTTCTATGCGGTTCCGGGCATGGCGTTGATATTGTGGCAAATAAATTTCGGGGTGTCCGAGCTGCTCTGTGCTGGGATGTGGATGAAGCGAGAAAATCACGCAATGATGATGATGCCAATGTCTTGGCGCTTGCGGCCGATGAGTCCAATGAAATTCAGGCCCGGGACATCGTTTCGGCATGGCTTGACACGGAATTTAGCGGAGAGGATCGTCACATCCGACGGCTTAAGAAAATCGGAAAAATTGAGGAAGAAAATTTCAGATGATTGAGATTATTCCCTCCATCAATGCGCCGACGTTTGAAGAGGTGCGGCGTCGGATCGCCAAAGTTGAGCCGTATGTGTCGTGGTGCCACCTGGACGTGACGGACGGCGTATTTTCGCGCCATGCGACGTGGCACGATCCGGCTGATTTGCCGATGGTGAAGACAAGATTGAAAGCCGAGGTGCATTTGATGATTCAAGAGCCGGAGAAGACGGTTGAGCAATGGTTGATTCAACCGGTAAAACGAGTCATTGTCCACCTGGAAGCCATGACCGATCCGGAACTCATTATTAAAAAATGCCGCGATGTGGGGATTGAGATTGGATTCGCGATACGGCCCGATACGTTTTGGGGTT
>CAYXAG010000129.1:0-1573 GCA_964462235.1 uncultured Candidatus Saccharibacteria bacterium | reverse complement strand
AGACGCCAAGATCAACCAGACCATTGACGCGCTCCGCCACTCCTCAACCGCGTCTTTGCTCACCCGAAAAGACGTGCTGATCGTGGCTTCGGTTTCCTGCATCTACGGCGTGGGCAGTCCTGAAGAATATGAAAAGGTCTCGATCAAGCTTGCACCCGGCACCGCACTCACCCAAAAAGAACTGGTGCGACGCCTCACGCTGCTGCAGTACGTACGCAACCCCATTGACCCGCGACAAGGCCACTTCCGCACCCGCGAGAATCGGGTCGAGATCTATGTGCCGTCCGGCGAGGAAATAATCTTTGTTGAGTTTGAAGACAATAAAATCTCTGTGATTGAAAAACGGGACGCCAAAAACCCGCTCTCCGCCAGTCATTCATTACCGACTGTTCATATCTTCCCGGCCAAACACTTTGTAACACCGACCGACAAACTGAAACTTGCGATACTCAACATCAAAAACGAGCTGGGGCAGCGGCTCGCGGAACTAAATGCGCAGGGGAAAATACTCGAGGCGGCCCGGCTCAAGCAGCGCACCGAATTCGACATGGAGATGCTTGAGGCAACCGGATACGTGAACGGCATCGAGAACTATTCACGCCATCTTGATTTTCGCGAGGCAGGCACGCCCCCGCACACCCTGCTTGACTATTTCCGCTATGCATATGGCAATGATTTTCTCACCGTGATTGATGAGTCGCACGCGACCATTCCCCAACTTCGCGGCATGTACCACGGAGACCGCAGCCGCAAGCAGACGCTCATCAACTACGGCTTTCGCCTGCCATCAGCCGCAGACAACCGGCCGCTCGCATTTGATGAGTTTAACAAATCGATCAACGAGACAATCTATGCTTCCGCGACTCCAAGCGCATATGAATTGCAGAAATCAACCATACATATCGCCGAGCAGCTGATCCGTCCGACCGGTATTCTTGATCCAAAGATCAAGGTGCGGCCGACCAAAAATCAGGTACAGGACGTGATCGCCCAAATCAAAAAAAGAATTGCCAAACGTGAGCGTTCGCTTGTGATGGCTCTTACCAAACGCCTTGCCGAAGACATTGCCGAATATTTGACCGACGCCGGGATCAAAGCCGAGTATCTCCACTCCGAAATAAAGACGCTTGAGCGTCCGGATATTTTGAACAAGCTCCGCACCGGTGAGCATGATGTCATCGTAGGGATCAACCTCTTGCGCGAAGGCCTTGATCTTCCCGAGGTATCGTTCATCGCGATCCTTGATGCGGACAAGGAAGGATTTTTGCGCAATGAAACCACGCTTCTGCAAATCATCGGCCGGGCCAGCCGGCATCTTGATGGCACGGTTATTCTCTATGCGGATACCATCACCGGCTCCATGAGCGCGGCAATCAACGAGACCGAGCGTCGCAGAAAAATCCAGGCCGACTACAATACCGAACATCATATCATCCCCACCGAAATCCAAAAAGAGATCCGTGCGTCCATGCTCGCCCAAATTTCTCCGGAAGAAGATCTCGCGCCTCTCGAAGGAAACACCACCGCGATCATACAAGAGCTCAATCGCGAAATGAAAAAAGCCGCCCGCGAC
>CAYXAG010000128.1:0-1606 GCA_964462235.1 uncultured Candidatus Saccharibacteria bacterium | reverse complement strand
GATAATATGAAAGCAAGCTTTCCCACAAAATTTTTTTTGCAATCAAACAGGGGATTTACCTTGATAGAACTTCTCATCTCTCTGTCTATTTTTTCTCTTGTCGTGCTTGCCGCGGTAGATATTATGATTGCTGTATTTGCAGCTCAAGCAAAAGCAATCGCAGTAAAGGATGTCCTGGATAATGGTCGGTTTACGCTGGAGCTTATGACGCGCGAGCTTCGCACGAGTACCGGGATGCGGTATGTTCGGCCTTCGGGTTGTCCCCAGACGGGTCTTGAGTTTACCAGTACAAACCAAGGCTCTCGCCAGGAACGTTTCTATTATTGGCAGGATACTGATGGTGATGGCAGGCCGGATGCTATAATGCGGGTAGCCATGGCAAGCGCCGGGAGTGTTAATTGCGGTTTGAGTCAGCAATTTACTTCTCCGGAAGTAATGGTGGATAAATGGATCTTGAGATTGAGGGGTAATGCAATCGGTCCCAATGACGGACAGCCGCGCGTAACCATGGGCTTTGTGCTGCATTCGCGTAATCGAAAATTCGGATCCGAGACATCCGTGGACGTTCAGACAACCGTAGTTCAGCGCTATCGAGATTCATTATGACCTTACGCGCATACAAAAAATATATTCGCAACAAGAAAGGCATGACGCTTCTCCTTGTGGTTGTGCTGCTTGCGGCATTCCTGTCGATCTCAATGGGTATTATCAATATTCTCTTGGGACAGATTTTTACGATCGGGCAGTCGGGCGAATCATTCCATGCGTTGTATGCCTCCGACATCGGCATGGAGCGCAGCGTGTATCGGGATCGTGTACAAAATGTTTGTACGGGCGGTTGCCGTGAGACAAAAACATTTGCTGATGGATCATGTTATGACGCGGTGGTAGCGGTGGGTCCCAGCGCCTCGTGTGCGGCTCCCAGCTTCCGATGTCTTATCGTAAAAGGCAAGAGCTTGTGCGGGGGAAATCCCCGATATGTGCAGCGCCAATTTGACTTGAAATATTAAAACCGGATAAAAGAATTTGCGTAATAGAAAACCCCCGTTTATCATGGGGGTTTTGTTATGTTCTTAGTCTCGGTGCGCGCCAAACATTGATGTGGCGGCAAGCGAGCAGAGCTTGTAGAGGATGCGGCTGCCCACATTAGCGTTCCAGTCGGCGGCAAAATCCTCGCAGTCGGGCGCGGGCGCTACTTCGCACAGATCAAAGCCGATGATCTTGCGGCCGCTTTCGACTACTTGTTCCAAGAGGTAGCGGACCTCTTGAAAGTCCAAGCCGCCGGGAACCGGAGTCCCTGTATTCGGGCATAATGTTTGATCGAGTCCGTCTATGTCAAAACTTACATAGACGCGTTTCGGGAGGTGGGCGATCATATGATGACACTGTTGATGCCATGAGATAGGGGAGTGATCGCTGTTCGTTACATAACCGAACTTCTTATCACTGATATAATGATCGGTATATACCAGGAATCTTTCAGGCGACCCAACGACAAAATCCACCTCTTCTTTGCAGTAGTCGCGTATGCCGACGTGCACGAACTTCTCAATCTCGGGGATGCGCGATGCATTGCGCATGATCGAGGCATGGGAAAACTCAAAGC
>CAYXAG010000127.1:0-1654 GCA_964462235.1 uncultured Candidatus Saccharibacteria bacterium | reverse complement strand
TTTATTCAGCAATTTTTGCTAAAGTGAGTTCGAGCGGAGTTGTATAAAGACACCACTACAAAACAAGAAGGCTTTTTTGAAGCCAAATCATGGGCGGCGCTCGGCGCCGCCAATCAATTTGTGCTCTTTTGAGGATTGAGCTATACTGTCTGTATTATGGAAAAAACCACAGCGTGGTGCATGAGGTGTCGCGATAAAGCAGGGAGTGTTATGGCAGATCCCCATGAGGTCCCTTTCAACAGGAAAGGCGGGAAGCAGGGGAGAGCTTTGACAGGAACCTGTCAGAAATGCGGCACCAAGATGTTTAAGATTCTTCCGACAAAATAATTCTTGCTGCGGGAGTTATGGTTTCGGAAGTTTTGCTGCCTCGGATGCCGAGAGATATTTTTCTATGTAACGAAGAGCTCGTATGATGCCTGATGCCATAAAAGATTTTGCCAAGCAGTTTGCGTTTGAGCCGATGGTGGAAAACGCAGGCAAACTGAAGCGCTATGACGGTTTCATTGTGGCTGGTATGGGCGGCTCGCACCTGGGAGCTGATCTGCTGCGGGTGTGGCATCCGGAATTGGATGTCGTCATACACAGCGACTATGGTTTTCCGGCTGATCTGAAACCAGAGTGGACGAGGCAGATGCTTTTTATTGCAAGTTCATATTCGGGCAACACCGAGGAGACGATTGATGCCTACACCGAGGCCGGCAAGAGAGGCATGGCTCGCGCCGCGATCGGGATCGGCGGCGCACTCCTTGCGGCGGCAAAAAAAGACGGCGTCCCGTATGTTCAGTTGCCCGATACCGGCATTCAGCCGCGCTCCGCACTCGGGTTCAGTTTCAAAGCACTCCTCAAACTCATCGGAGAAGACAGTGCGCTGGCGGACGTGAGCCGGCTTGCAGAGTCCCTGAAGCCCGGCGATTTTGAGGCCCAGGGACAAGAACTCGCAGAGAAAATCCGCGGGTTCGTGCCGGTGATGTATTCGTCGGGGCATAACGGAGCAATCGCTCAAAATTGGAAAATCAAATTCAACGAGACCGGCAAGATTCCGGCGTTTTGTAACGTATTTCCCGAACTCAATCATAACGAGATGACCGGGTTTGACGTAAAAGATACGACACGGGGTCTGTCGCAAAAATTCTTTTTCATTTTCTTGAAAGATCCGGCGGATGATCCTCGCATCATAAAGCGGATGGAGATTACGGAGCAGATGTATCGTGACCGCGGTCTGCAGACCGCGGAAATAGAAATCCGCGGCAATACTATTTTTGAAAAGATATTTTCTTCTCTCCTTGTCGCGGACTGGGCCGCATATTATACTGCCGAAGCATACGGACTGGAATCGGAGCAAGTCCCCATGGTGGAGGAATTTAAAAAGCTGATCTGTAATATATCCTAGCGTTGTTTACAGTCGGCCAGCGAAGTACTGTAAACAGCATGACGATACACAAACGCACACGGCTCACCCCGATTCAGAGGCAGGAGCTCTATGATGACTACCATACGAACCATATCCGCGTCTGCGATCTGGTACGGAAGTACCGGGTGTCTGCTCCCACGGTGTACAAGATACTCCATAGGGGCAGGCAGCGAGACTTCAGCGTACACAAGAGTGCCCATGCAAGGATTCGTACGAGTCAATACGCATTGAAATGGCTGGGAA
>CAYXAG010000126.1:0-1720 GCA_964462235.1 uncultured Candidatus Saccharibacteria bacterium | reverse complement strand
TTCCATCGCAAAAATATGCTTTGAGTACTCGCCAAAACACTCCTCAATACTGTTAAATCCGCTTTTTGAGCCGAACAAGGCAAACCACGGCGTCCAGATGTGCGCCGGCACGACGGCAACATCGGGATTAATTTCTAACACCATTCTGGTGATTTCGCGAATATCAATGCCGACGATCGGCCGACCGTCAGATTTTAAATTCCCGCCCCGCGCAGTTATAGCATCATTAATTTTTTTCACCGTTGCAAGGTCAGGTGCAAACAAAAGCGTATGCACCCGTCTGCCTTTGCCCGCGCGAGTGTAAATGCTGGAAATTTCTGTGGTCAATAAAAAACGCGTATCAGCCTGCGTGCCTTTGATGGTCGGCAACTTGAACTTTTTTTTGAGCCGGTACAGCCCAGGCTCGGCGGGCTCTAACTGCTCCACGAGCTGCTCATACCACAGTGGATGTGTAAAATCTCCTGTGCCCATCACCAAAATCCCCTTGTCATCTGCCCAGCGATCAAGCTCTGGCAACGTCATTCTGGGCGATACCGCCCGGGCGTATTTGGAGTGAATGTGGAGGTCGGCAATAAAGCGCATGGAGTGATCGCGAATATGCGAATAGCTAATAATGCGAATAAGCCTAAGCTTAAAACTTTTATCGTGAAAACACAAAGCGCCCGAACGGGCGCTTTGTGTTTTTTTTACACTCCAGCAGTTTCGCGTTTTTTAGCTTCCGGAAAATCATCAACCTGGAATGGGTTACAGTACTGCGTAGCACCGGCCATTCTCATAGTGTAGTGTTTGAGATTTTCTGCAACACGAAGTGCGGCTCTAGCTCTATATCCTTCGGAAGACATGACCTCGTTAAGTTCTGCGGTAACCCTCTTAGTAATTTCTGGTATTGATAAGGCGGAAAAATGTTCGCTTGATGAAAGTAAGTGCTCCCGCCACTGATCAACATTCCATGTCGCGGCTTCTTCTATCTGTTTCCGAACGCCACCTTCAACGGGATATTTCCTTGACCATCCTGACACACGACTTTCCTGTTGGTACGAGCGATAATAGTCTCTGGCAGTCTCATCAACACGATCGGCAAGCGTTGCAAGAACGTGCCTAATCCGCTCCGCCTCAAACTCGGCTAAGATATTATCAATCTTACCGATATCTGCCTGCCACTCTTTTGAAGCCTCATTAGCAATCGCCTCAAGCCGCTCAACGGATTTCTGCGCCTCTGGTACAGAAACTTCGCTTGGACTATGCCTGTTATTTCCCAAAGGATTTGGATTGGTTGCTGTAAATGTATAGGTTTCCAAAATCACGAGCGGGCTGTCTCCGGAATGAGTTCCTGCAACATTCCTCTTAAATTCAGGATTATCCCAAATTCTTCGCGCATCACCCCCATCCAGGCGACTATGGGCTTTCATATAACGTTCATCTAAGGGTTTAAGTTGGGCTAACTTTTCCGCGTCTTCTGTAAGCGCAGCGGCAACCAATGGATCAGTTTCCAAATTTTCCTGAATTGCCTTCAATTCGGCAACGCGCAAGTCCACTGCTTCTTGTTCTTTTTGCAGCCTGTCTAGGAGCGCCACCGCCTCCGGCGTAAGCTCAATCCCTTCAAAATTCTTTAAATCCGGCTGTCCCAGAGCCGCGCCAAGCTTTTCCAAAAATTCACTGCCGGCGGCTTCGCGAGCACCTGCAGCTTCTTCGGCTTCCCGGGAGTTTTCCGCGTCACGAG
>CAYXAG010000125.1:0-1724 GCA_964462235.1 uncultured Candidatus Saccharibacteria bacterium | reverse complement strand
GCGAGCATGTGGATACCTATACGACGCTCCACGAGCTTGAAGAAACGTTTATCGAGTATCTTGCAAAAGTGCCGGCAAAAGGCGTGATCGTGGCAAACGCCGATGATCCCACGCTTGCGAAAGTCAGTCGGAAGTTCGGCAAGAAAGTAAGGTGGTATTCATTGCAGGACCCGGAAGCGCAGCTTATCAAACCGATTCTGAAAATTCCGGGCGAGCACAATCTGTCCAATGCGCTTGCCGCATTCAAGCTTGGCAGGGCGCTTGGCGTATTCGAGCACGACATTCTTCGCGGGCTTTCCCGCTTCAGCGGCACATGGCGCAGGTTTGAACTGCGCGGCATCGTGAACGGCGCATATATTATCGCGGACTATGGCCACCACCCGAGCGAGATCAAAGCCACCATCCGGGCCGCGCGCGACCGGTTTCCGTTGCGGCGCATCTGGTGCATGTTCCAGCCGCACCAGCACCAGCGATTGAGTTTTCTGTGGGATGATTTTGTCACCGCATTCGATGAGGCCGATCGCATTTCATTTCTTCCGGTCTATGACGTTGCTGGGCGCGAAACCGCATCGGCAAAAAAACAGGTAAATTCTCTCAAGCTTGCGGAGGAGATCAAGAATCGAGGCAAAGACGTATCATATCTTGATTCATTCGAGGATGCGAAAAAATCCATCCGTGCAGAAGCGCACCCGGGCGATATTATTCTTCTCATGGGCGCGGGCGATATTTATGATCTGACAAAAGAATTAACGGAAACACAATCTTATGCTTATTGACGACATCACCATTAAAGTGAAAGCGGGATCCGGAGGCAAGGGCTGCGTTGCGTTTGATAAAAATCTCATGAGTTTGGGACCGGCCGGCGGATCCGGCGGGAACGGCGGCAATATGTATCTTGAGGCAGTATCGGATCTGGCTGCGTTGAACCGGTTGCGTTTCAAAAAGGAATTTCGCGCCGAGGACGGGCAAGACGGCCGGCCGCAATTCAGCGACGGGACCACCGGAAAAGATCTGGTGATCCACGTGCCAATCGGAACCGTGATCCATGATCTCACGAACGGAGGCGACAAAGAAGTCGTGAAGATCGGCGAGCGCGTGCTCGTTGCCAAAGGCGGCAAAGGCGGCCGGGGCAATTTTCATTTTCGCTCCTCGACCAACACCACGCCCAAAGAATTCGAGATTGGCGTGCCCGGAGAGCAGGCAACGCTGCGACTTGAATTGAAATACATCGCGGATGTCGGCTTCATCGGCCTGCCAAACGTGGGCAAGTCAAGTTTGCTCAACGAGTTTACCAACGCCAAGGCCAAAGTCGCGAATTACCAGTTTACCACGCTCGAACCCAACCTCGGCGTGTTCTACGATCTGATTCTGGCCGACATTCCCGGTCTGATCGAGGGCGCCTCCACCGGCAAAGGACTTGGCATAAAATTCCTCCGCCACATCGAGCGCACCAAAGTGCTGTTCCATTTTATCGCCGCCGATTCCGAAAACCCGGTTGCCGATTACAAAACCGTCCGCACAGAACTTGCCGGCCACCATAAAAAACTGCTTGAGAAGCCCGAATACGTATTTATCACCAAAAGCGACACCGTTGATCCCAAAGACCTTAAGAAAAAAGTCACCGCGCTTAAAAAACTCAACACGTCCGTGCTGCCCGTCTCGATTTACGATTTCGACTCCGTGGAGCGGGTAAAAAAGATTTTGCAGGGGCTGGAGAAATGATG
>CAYXAG010000124.1:0-1729 GCA_964462235.1 uncultured Candidatus Saccharibacteria bacterium | reverse complement strand
CTTTAAAAAGGGATCGATGTTCCCAAGAAATGCGCTATTTGGTAAATAAATCTGCATAGGGGAGAATAATTCTATTTTACCGGGAATTAGCATAAAATGTCAAACTACAGTCTTCTCCGACACAGGATGAGCATGAACGACATACGGCTTTCCGACACAAGATGAGCATGAACTGAATCATGGGGACATAATTGACCCATGATGACTATGTTCAATCCTTCACAATTCGGCACGCTCGAAGAGGTGGCAATGTTTGTGCAACTCTCTGAGAGTCTCATTTTGGAATATTCGATACCTCAAAAAGAGCAGAGGCAATGGATACGCGATCGTTTGATACGATTTGGGTATCGTAAATTGCACCGAGGAGAACAAGGTCTTTTTCGCCGATTTCTCGGGGTGGTGACGGGCTATTCTCCGGCCCAGCTATCCCGACATATTCGAGCTTATCGAAATGGAGAAACTTTATGTACAAGGCAAAAGCGAAGATGTTTCCCAACGATCTACACGCCAGTTGACATTGAACTTCTTGCCGAGACCGACAACCTCCATGGCCGACTGAACGGCGCTGCGACTGTGAAAATCATGGAACGGGAGTGCCAGCTTGGTGATCAGCGCTATGAACGTCTGGGAGGCATCTCGGTTTCCCGGCTTTATGATTTACGGCAAAAGCGGCGGTACAAAGAGGAGGCGTTGTATATCGGGAAGACCAAGCCTGTGAATACTCCTATCGGGGAACGCCGGAAGCCCGAGCCGAACGGGGTTCCCGGATTTTTGCGCGTGGACACCGTGCACCAGGGAGATTCAGAAGATGCAAAGGGGGTGTATCACGTGAATATGGTGGATGAGGTGTTGCAGTGGGAAGTGATCATGGCGGTGGAACAGATTTCCGAATCCTGTATGGAAGAGGCGCTGACGCAGGCATTCCCGCTTTTCGCCTGCAGGACGCGGAACTACCATTCCGACAATGGCGGAGAAAGTATCAATTACCGGGTTGCGGCCTTGCTTAAAAAGCTGACAGTCCTTCAGACCAAAAGCAGACCGCGCCATAGCAACGACAACGGCCTCGTCGAGACAAAAAATGGGAGTATTATCCGCAAACATATGGGCTATCATCATATTCCTCAACCGTTCGCATCACGTATTAATAAATTCTATCATGAACATCTAATTCCGTACCTGAATTTCCACCGTCCCTGCGCTTTCCCCAAGATCGAGGTCCTGGCCAACGGCAAGAAAAGGATTACCTACCCGCCCGAAAACTACATGACGCCCTACAGAAAGCTCATCTCCCTACCGGATTGGCAGAAGTATCTGCGGCCCGGCCTTACGCCGGAGATGTTGCAGGCCCAAGCCAATGCCAAAACTCCCAACCAGGCTGCCAGAGAACTACAAGAAGCAAAACAAGAATTAATGAAAATTATCGGGTATTCTGCTATTATTCCCCTGTCCCTGATTCACTGAGTTTCATGCTCATCCTTGAATCGGAAAAGACTCCGCCCCTTCATTTTTTGCCATCGTGCATCCAGTGCATCGAGTGCTTTTTCGGCAGCTGCCGGAGTGGCATAGCGCGCTGGATCAAAGTTATTTAAGTCTGTCATAAGTGGCAGCCAGTCTGCGTTTGAGCCGGTATACACGGTCATTGCGGAGCGCAATGTATTTTTGCGTTCCGTCAGCGTCCCTGCACCCGGCACACCGGCCTGTCTTTCCGGCGTTTTTTGAGTGATTTTTC
>CAYXAG010000123.1:0-1733 GCA_964462235.1 uncultured Candidatus Saccharibacteria bacterium | reverse complement strand
TTGTATCCCAGCTGCGGGTGCAGAGCCAGATACCCCGCCAGACGGACGATTTCAGGGTTGATACCGGCCAGGAGAACCCGCGAGGCGGGAGCGCGCGCAACCAGGAGATTGAAAAGATATCGCCAGAAAAAAATAAATATGGTGCCCAGTGCCCCGATGACAAAGAGATTTCTGCGCGGCTCAATGGAAAAGGGGAAAAGATAGAGGATGATGATGGTAAGGACGATGTTGACCAGCATCGCTTGCATGAGGCGCCACAAGAATATGCGCTCATTTTTCATGATGCGCAGCTCATACAGGCCGAATGAGGCGATGGTCAGAATCCAGAGGAAGAAAATGATTGTAAATGGGACGATGTGCAGGTGCAGGAGGGAGGCCTGTTCCATGGGGGCGTAACGGCGCAGAGCGATGGCCGAGTAGAGCGCGGCCCAGAGGAGTGCTGCGTCTCCGAGGACGATGGCAATGACTTTTTTATTGATCCTGCGGCGGGTGATCATAGAGGGCGATCATAAAGTGCCTCGGTTTTTTCCAACATAACACGGATGGAAAAATCTGTCGCCTGTTTCCCAGTTGCCGATTGCGCGAGATACTGCCGGAATGTTTCAGACGCCATGAATTCCTTTAGCGCCTCAGCAAGGGCAGGCGCGTCTTTGGGCCGGACGATGAGTCCTTGTTTTCTATTTTCTATAAGGTCGGGGATTCCTCCGGTACGCGTGGCGATAATCGCAACACCCGCGGCCATGGCCTCCAGCATGGCATAGGGGAGGCCTTCTTTGAGCGACGGAAGAACAAAAATGTCCAATGCCTTGAGATACTGATGCGCATGAGGAATGAATCCCGTAAGAAAGACGACCTCGCCGAGTCCGTACGAATTGATTTCTTTTTGGAGAATGTCTTTATCTTCGCCGTCGCCGATGATGACCAGACAAAGGTTGAGACGAGAGGGTTGAGGCGAGAGAGCGAGGGCTTTGATTGCTTCTATCAAATAGTGGAGGCCTTTGTTGCGGGTGAGCTCGGCGATGGTGCCTGCGAGAATCGTCTCCTGTGGGATGGGATGTCCGATTTTCCGCGTAAGCATCGCGCGCGCATCGGCGCGCGCGATGAAATCAATATCCCCGATGCCGTTGGGAATCAGCACGAGTTTACTGCGTGGGATGAATTTCTCGGCCGCCCCAAAATCAGCGCGGTCAAGCAGGATGATGTTGTCCTGAAAAAGCGAGGAAGACCAGCTTGCCAGAAGGATCATTTTGCGCGTAAACGGCGCACGGTCCTCAAGAAAGCCCCAGCCATGGACAGTGAAGATGGTGATAAGAGACCAGCGACACGCGTAACATTTATAGATGAACGCCGCAAGAGCGCCCAGACCGCCTGCTTTGCTGCTTGAAAGGTGTATGATGTCCGGCCGCTCCCGGATATAAATTTTTATGAGCTGAAAAAAAGCAGCCAGCTCTCTTGCCACATTGATATCTCGTTCAAGAGCCCGAATCGGAATCGCGCGTATGCCCGCGCGGGCGAGCATGTCAAAAAGAGGCCCGGCGCCTCCCGATGCCACAACGACATCAAACCTATTCTTGGGCAGCTTCGTTGCAAGGTCATAGACGTATCGCTGCGCCCCGCCCCAGACCGATTTTGTCACTACATAAAGCACTTTTTTCCGTTCCGGCATACTATGTATACAGTTACAACTTACGCGTTTGACCTTTAATTTGATATTGGGTAGTGGCAGTGAGATA
>CAYXAG010000122.1:0-1747 GCA_964462235.1 uncultured Candidatus Saccharibacteria bacterium | reverse complement strand
CAGTGCTTATTCTTGCGGGTCCGGGATCAGGCAAAACAAAAACCATCACGCATCGCATCGCACATCTTATGGCAAGCGGCATTCATGCCGAGCACATTCTTGCCGTTACGTTTACCAACAAAGCCGCTACAGAGATGCGGGAACGGGTTCGTCAGCTTCTTTCTTCGCCCCAGCTTCCCTTTATTGGCACTTTTCATAGCCTTTGTGTGCGCATTCTCCAAGCGCACGCGCAAAAACTTGGCTATCTTCCGCGATTTACCATCTTTGATGACGACGACACGTCCGGACTGATCAAAGAGATCATGCGTGATCTCGAGATCAACCCCAAACAGTTTTCCGCAAGCTCGATCGGCGCTACAATCTCAAAACTTAAGAACGAGTTGGTTACGCCCGCACACTATGCAGAAACCAATGATCTCACCAATCTTTTCCCGAAAATCCTGCATACGATTTACACCGAATATCAGCACCGCCTCCGCCAGTCCAATGCCATGGATTTTGATGACTTGCTCGGCAATGTAGTGCTTCTGTTCGAGAACCATCCGGACGTGCTTGCCGCATACCAGAGTCGCTTCCAATACATCCACGTGGACGAGTGGCAAGATACGAATCACGTACAATATTTGCTCGTGAAAGCCCTTGCCGAAAAACATCGCAATCTTGCGGTCGTAGGCGACGACGCACAAGCAATTTATGCGTTTCGCGGCGCTGACTTCCGCAACATTCTCAACTTCGAACAGGATTGGCCTGATGCAAAAGTGATAATCCTTGACCAGAATTACCGCTCAACCCAGATCATACTCAACGCGGCAAGCGCCGTGATCGGCAAAAACAGAAACCAGCGTGAGAAAAAACTCTGGACCGAGCAGAGCCAAGGCGAGCAGATCGTGCTCTCGGTCACCGAAAACGAGCGTGCTGAAGCGGAATACATATTGGAGACCGTACACGAACAGTTGAAAAGCGGGTACGGACTCAAGGACATGGTGGTGCTCTATCGGACAAACGCTCAATCGCGCGTTTTTGAGGAGGCGCTGCTTGAGCATAATATCCAGTACAAAATAGTTGGCGGAGTGAGATTTTATCAGCGAAAAGAGATAAAGGACATTCTCGCGTACATCCGCCTGCTTCTGAATGAGAAAGACGCGGTGTCGCTCAAGCGCATCATCAACGTGCCGCCCCGCGGGATCGGGAAAAAATCTTTTGAACTCTATCGCAACCGGGATTCTTTCGTCAGTAACATAAAAACAACGGCACTGGATGCCTTTGACGCCCTGCTTGCAGGGCTTCGCAGCTCCATTCATCACGAGACCGGATCGGGTTTTATCAAACATCTGGTTTCTGCGATCAAGTACCGCGAATATCTTGATAATACGCAACCACAGGCCGAAGAACGGTGGCAAAACATTGAGGAGTTGGTGAGTGTTGCCGGCAGATATGACGACCTTGACCCGCCCAAAGGACTGGAAAAATTATTGGAAGATGCGGCGCTCATGGCGGAACAGGAAGACACAGATACACCACAAGACGTGATCAATCTGATGACGCTCCACGCCGCAAAGGGCCTTGAGTTTCCCGTTGTTTTTTTGGTCGGACTTGAAGAAGGCGTATTCCCGCACACGCGGGCGCTGTTTAGCCCAGGCGAGCTTGAAGAGGAGCGCCGGCTCTGCTACGTTGGCATTACCCGAGCCAAAGAAAAAATTTTTCTCTCGTGCGCGCTCCGGCGCGTGCACTTCGGGTCCACACAAGC
>CAYXAG010000121.1:0-1767 GCA_964462235.1 uncultured Candidatus Saccharibacteria bacterium | reverse complement strand
CGCCCGTTTACCACCATAGGCAAGCTCAAGCGGCACCTCAATGCCACGCACGAATAATGCAGATTCGCACGACGAGACACTTTGATCGGGCCTACGCCAAAGCGCCGCCTGCCATCAAACGAGCATTGCTCAAGCAGGCGGCTTTTCTTCTCGACGATCTCCGGCATCCTTCGCTCCGTGCCAAGAAGTACGATGCACAACATTGGCAGGCACGGGTGAGCCGTGACTGGCGCTTCTACTTTCGCATCGAAGGAGATATTTGTATTCTCCTCGATCTTATTCCTCACCCGAAATAATGCGGCCATCACCCTTGGGTACAGGGTCCTTCTCTTGACGGTGTCACCGACATGCTGCCATATAATCAGCGACACGATGCAGTGGTCGTTCATATCACGCCGCGCGCCGCCCCGCAAGCCGTTTGTTGAGGGTCGGAGTGAAATATTTCTCAATAAGAGATTCAAATTTATCCACAGTGTCACGGGAGATGTTAAAACCGCCGGATCTACGCAAGGGTTCTGTCATGATCCGTCGTCCGTTACTCACAAACGGAAATCTGCACAGCCTGAAGTATGGCTTCTCGAAACAGTTGACGAATACGATCTCCGCTTCTTCCCAAAAATATTTTATCAGTTCTATCTTTTTGAGGTCGTTCTCGTGACCAGAGGGATGCCATCTGAATTTAACCTCAACGATATGGGGTTTACCAAGAGTGTCAATAACAAAAAAGTCCGGTATCGCGCGTATTTTTTCGCTGACAGGCGTATTTTTTCTGAACATTTTTTCTATTTTAGCAAGTCCCGGCAGTATCGCTTCATAGCCGATTTTGTAAATCTCGTTTCCGGATTCTTGCAGAAGATCATATACCAAAGATTCTGCCATCTTTCCTTTAAGGCTCGTCTCGGGCCACTCCTGCGGCCCTTGCGCGTTAGATTTTGCGAGCTGCGAATTCATGTCAAGCAATGACTATTTTTTCACTTCCCATCCTTGGGATTCAAGGGCGGCGATGATATTTTTGATGATGGCGTCAATTTCGGCATCGGTGAGCGTGCGGTCCGGGGACTGGAATACGAGATGAAACGCCATGCTTTTCTGTGCATCTGCGGCGAGCGCATCATCCTGGAAATAGTCAAAAAGATCGGTGTCTGCGAGCAGTTCGCCGCCGGTGTTTTCAATCACATTGAGGATTTCTTCTGTTTTTGTTATTTCCGGCACGATGACCGCGATATCGCGGATAATGGCAGGATATTTTCCGATGGGACGATACTCGGCCTCGCTCGTTGCAAGCGCCGTCAGTCGTTCCATATCAATCTCCACAGCCGCGATCCGAGCTTTTGATTTTATATTTTTGAGAATGTTCGGATGGATCTCGCCTATTGCCCCGATCTTTTCATCCCCTATTTTGATTTCAGCATAGCGATAGGGGTGATACATCGTGTCGCTTGTCGCTTGTCGCTTGTCGCTTGCAACATCATCGTACCAATGGTCGTTGATGCCCAGCGCCTCCAACAATTGTTCCACCGCGCCCTTGAGCAAATAAAACCCTTCTTCTCCAGACGCGCCTTTCTGGGCGAGGCATATCGCAAGTCCTCGGCGTTCTTCGAGAGGATATGCGCGAAAACTCTTGGCAACGCTGAAAATCTCCACTCTATTAAAATGTTTGAGATTGTCAGCAACAGAGATTACGCATGGTATCAAGACGCGCGGGGACAGATACGCGGTCTCCGGATTCATCGAGTTTTCAAGGGGGACGACGCGGGCTCGGTCAAT
>CAYXAG010000120.1:0-1778 GCA_964462235.1 uncultured Candidatus Saccharibacteria bacterium | reverse complement strand
GTGGTGGCTTCCTCGCGAATAAACTCCTGAAAAGCGGTTGCGATAATAAGGTCGCTCGTGCCGTTCGGCGCGCCCGGGGTCATCCGTACGATATCGGCATAGTATCCCGTTGCACGGTGCGCCCTGAACATGGGCGCAAAATCGACCACTCCGATCAATCCCCCATTTTGGAACGCTCCATAGGGTCTCGTGAGTGTTTGCACTGCCGGGTCCGGCGAAAAATCTCTCACAAGAAATCTCAGTTTTCCATCATTTCTCCTGCTGTCTCTCCATTGGTTGCTGACCCGCTGTACGTCATCTCGCAGCTCTCCCGTCTCGAGCGGCCTTACGGTGACGTTGGCATTTCGGGCCGTGTTGATCCACCTGCGGACGTGAGTTTTTTCGCCGCCATGGATGGTCCAGGTTTGACCATGGAGCCAAAACTCCATGCCCATTTGGGCGACATAATGATGAAACACGTCGCGCAAAAGATCCGCTTCTCGTTGGTAGATTTGGACGAAGCAGGGATGTTCGCGAGTCCCTATGAATTCGCCCAGCAATGTTTCGAGATTATTGTCGGCACAGATGGGACTGGACAAGACGAAGTCCCGCCCGCCGTACGATTGGTAGCCCAAATACCCTACATGAGGAACGTCAAAATAGCGCAGCCCGGGCTGGAGGGTGGAATACGCCAGTGTGTGGAAACCAAATTCCTTCAGGTAGTGTATTCGTTCCTCTAGTGAAAACGACTCCGACAATTCAATGAACCAGAAGATGCGTATACATGTAATTGCGAATCAGGAGATTAAAGAGCTCTGGACTCATTCGTATTCTTTCCACCCCTAACTGTTCAACATTATCAGTGATCCATCGTGGTTCGGGAGTGATCACATACGGCCGAAACGGCCCGGTCGCCTTGTAGGCAAATGCCTCGGCACGATTCTTTTTGACCTTGATGTCCGCAAATGACAATCCGGGTTTGAATGTGATGCCGCGCACCTTCAGTAAGCTCTGGAGTTCTTCCAGCATACTCCCCAATGCGAGACTATGCGCATTGACGACATTGAATGTCTTGCCAACTTTATCGCGCGATCCCCGTATGGCCAGACAGACGTTCACCGCGTCATCTACGGTGATAAGATTTTTAGTTGCCGATGGTGAACCGTAAAGCCTGAGATCAATATCAAAACGGCTGGACTCGCCTCTTTTTTCCCATCTCTTCCAAAACTCTTTCTCGTCGGCAAATAACCGAAGCATTGATTGATATACGGCCAAGATAAAGCCGTAGATCATTCGACTCCTTTCTCCCCTCGCATCCCCCGTGTGAGATTCTCCTATGAGGATGCTGGGCCTGATAATCGTAAACGGCAGGTCGGATTTCCTTACCAAGCCCTCCGCGTCGCATTTGGACTTTTCATAGGTATTGTTAAATGTTGTGTTCTTCGGCAATGGGCCTTCAGGCACGTTGCCTCTGTTGGAACCGCACACATACGCGGTACTCATATAGTAAAAACTCGTCATCTTTTTAAAGGAGGCGCTGAGGCCCAATACATTTTCAGTGCCCTGCACGTTAGTAGTCTCGATCATCTTTTTATATGTATCATTGAACTGGGTTGCCGCCGCGGTATGCCACACTTCGTCTATTTTCGGTGCGAGACGCCTGATCGCATCTCTCTTGAGGCCAAGATGAGGAAGTGTGATATCACCACGTACGATCTGGATTCTTTCTACGTCAGCCCATGCGAATTCATCGAGTAAGTACTCCTCGGTCGTCTGCGATCGAGCAAGCAAATAAAGAA
>CAYXAG010000119.1:0-1824 GCA_964462235.1 uncultured Candidatus Saccharibacteria bacterium | reverse complement strand
CTACCATCGCGCCGGCCAAAAATCAATGCCCCAAGAAAAAATTGCCCCGACACATCGGGGCCGCACCGTTATCTCAAGATCAAAACATGATATCCTCTTCGGCGCGTTTGTAGTCGTGGATCTCCTGCGGCAGAAACCAGTGTTCAATCTCGTGGGCCGCTTCCTCCGCATCGCCCGATGCGTGCACGACGTTGCGGATCGCGCGCTTGCCGGCGTTGGCAAGCACCGGGGAATCCACCGAGAAATCTCCGCGGATCGTCCCCATCTCGGCAAATGCCGGAAGGGTTTTGCCGACGATCTTTCGCACCATGTCAACCGCGTGAATTCCGGAGACGATCATCGCCACCATAGGTCCGGACGTAAGAAAATCCGTGTTCCATTTATAAATCATCTTCCCGATTTTCAAAGGATCTTTGGTCCCGAGTTCCCCCGTCGGGTCTTTGCCGTACTTGGCGTATGACCCAAGAGTCTTCTCTCCCATGCCGCGCAGCCACTCGTGCGTCCCCGGATAGTGCCCGCGCGCGATTTTTTCATTTGCCAAAATCATTTTGAGCGCGATCACTTTGAGTCCCCGCTGCTCAATGCGCTTGATGCATTCCCCAACCAAGCCGCGCTTCACGCCGTCGGGCTTTACCAAGACCACGGTGCGCTCTTCTTTCAACGGAGATTGTTTTTTCATATTGGAGCAAGCATAGCAGAAAAATAGAAAACTTCAAGAGCAGCTATTGATAAAAATATATGGTCAGGTATAGTGAAAAAAACTGGCCCATCGTGGACCGATATCAGTACCTTACATACGCAGAAGGAATCCGGCATGAATCCCCCAATCAACCTTGCAGGATTTGATTGCGAGTCGCCAATCATCATGAATGCCGCGGGCACGTGCAAGTCGCTCGCGCATGTAAAGGAATTTGCCAAGTCGGATGTCAGCGCCATCGTGTATGGCTCCATCACCTATCCTCCCCGGCCGGAAAATAGGGGGAGCGTATACTACCGAGGTCCCGGATTCTCACTGAATTCAAGAGGTATGCCAAATGAAGGCGGGGAACCCCACCGCAAAAGTCTGCCGGAAATGGCAGCTATCGCGCACAACGCCGGCAAGCTTTTTATCGTCAGCGTGGCCGGCGACACTCCGGATGAATACGCCGTACTGACCGAGATAGGTTTTGAAGCAGGAGCTGACATCGTGGAGCACAACTGGGGCTGCCCGAATAAGTGGGACGGAGCCACCCAAGGACAGATTCCGGCCTATGATTCACAACTCGGCATAGAGATACTCACCCGGACAGAAAGTCGGCTCGGCAACAGAATAAAATTATTGGTCAAACTGTCATGGCTTGACCCATTCTCTATCCGGAGATACGCACAACAGGTGATTATCCCCTTTAAGTCGGCGCGGGGAGTGACGGTGATCAATACCCTCGCAAACGCCTTGAGCTACAATGATTTTGGCCACACGCGCATCACGCCCGGCGGCGGACTTGCTGGTTGTGCCGGTCCTGCCATCCTCCCGATCGCCTTGGGGCAGGCAAAGCAGTGGAGAGATGCGCTCCCGCCCCATATCGCGGTCATCGGGGTGGGCGGAATCAGCCAGGAAAAAGACGTTGCAGATTATGTGGACCGCGCCGGCGTCACTGCGGTACAAATCGGCACCTCCTTTCTGGGCCATTCCCTCCAGGAAAGAAATTACAGCATCTTCAGCGCTCTGAAAGGCGGATACCGGTTCCGCCATAGAGATCTCTAACCCATCTCAAAAATGGCTTTGCGGACGAAGACGGGCGGATTTCGTCGCGAGGCCGCAGACGGGGCGTCCCGATGCGCGGG
>CAYXAG010000118.1:0-1827 GCA_964462235.1 uncultured Candidatus Saccharibacteria bacterium | reverse complement strand
GGCGGGCCGGGTTGGCATATCGAATGCCCGGCCATGAGCCGCAAGTATCTCGGCCAGCCGTTTGATATCCACACTGGCGGCGTGGACCTAATTTTTCCCCACCACGAAAACGAAATTGCCCAATCGGGCGGCGCCTACGGCGCGCCGCTTGCTAACTATTTTCTGCACAACGAGCACCTGCTCATCAATGGCAAAAAAATGGCAAAATCCGAGGGCAACTACGCCACACTCCGCGATGTGATTGACAAAGAGTTTGACCCGCTTGCCTTGCGCTACCTGTTTCTCTCGGTCCACTACCGCGAGAAAATTAACTTTACGTGGGATTCGCTCACCGCGGCAGAGGAGACGCTGCGCCGGGTACGACAGACCGTGCAGAGAGAATTCAAAAATCAAAATTCAAAAATTAAAATGACAAATCAAAAATCAAAAATTGAACAGGCGCTGCAAGATGACTTAAACATTCCAAAGGCGCTGGCCATACTCCATCAAGCCAATAGCCCAGATTTATGGCTAGCATTTGATACGGTACTCGGACTCAATCTTAAAAATGTCAAAAAACCCGCGATCAAAGGTGTAACGCAGCTCCTCAAAAAGCGCGATGCCCTGCGCAAAGCGGGGGAGTACGAAAAAGCCGATGCCATCCGCCGCGACCTCGAAAAACAGGGGGTGGCAATAGAGGACACGCCACAGGGTCCCAAAGTCTTGACAAACCTGTAGTTTTATGGTATAATCGGCTGTTGCAAACTGAAGGAGGCTTTTGCGCCTTCTTTTTGTAACATAGATACTTGCCGGCGGTGTTCTGGCTGGGATCTGGGCGAGCGCTCCATTAAACATTTGGAGCAGCACTCGAATCCCTTATCCTGGTCAGTACGCCGCCTGTAAGGCGGAGCTTAAAAATAAGAACTGATTTGCGCGGACCCTCTACCGCGCAAACAGAAAAAACACAGAAAGGATGTGATGAAATGAGGGGAACGAGGTTGGCTGCGTTCATCGCAGCCTTTGTTGTATCCGGGACGGTGGTGGCTCGCGGCGATCGCGCCGTGGAGCACATTGGCCCCGGCGGGTCAGTGGTGGGGGAGGCATTCCAGCCTCTCCAGGTGGGGCAGCCGCGGCAGCCGCGGTATCCCACCATCTTGCCAAACCCGGCGGAGATTGTTCGCGGCGACAGTGTAGACTGTTACGCGATGATCGATGTTGGCGCGGGCAAGGACTTTTCTCACGGCCAGTTTGTAGTTAGTGGCCGGCGTGACAAAAAGGTTTATAACACCGACCAATTCAATAATGGTCAGGTGTTGACCTTTACGGTCACGGAAGAAGACACGAAGAGTTCGGTTATCCCAGTGATAACTGTATCTTTCGAGGTTTTCAATCGTGAAAATGTCAAGCAGGAAGGAAAGCGGGATCGGCCGGGTATCCAACTCGGCCAACGACTTCCACCTCTCGTTCTGATGCTTCGGCGTCAGGGCGACGACCTGTTCGGTTTGCAAAAGGAGATTTCGCTTCTCAAAGCAGAGAATGCGAAACTCAAGGCGCAACCAGCGGCGGCTTCCGATCCTCAGCTCCCGAAGGAGCTCGAGATAAAGGAAGCAAGGATTACGGAACTTGAGGGCAAGCTGGTAGAACAAACAGCAGCCCTCGAGGCCGCGGCCAAGATGTCGCAAAAGCGCAGAACCGCGTTTGTTCCGCGCATTACAGTCGGCGACCAAGAGGTTGGCGATACAGACGGGAACGCCGAAAACGGGATCCAAGTAGATCTCGATAATCGGCAGGAAAATTGGGTAACGCTCGAAGGCGCGGAGCGGTACCTTGCAATTTCCGATGGAAAAG
>CAYXAG010000117.1:0-1861 GCA_964462235.1 uncultured Candidatus Saccharibacteria bacterium | reverse complement strand
CTTATCGCTTGGACCTTTTCTGGAGGGATGCTTTATGGCGCAAGATTTTTTATCTGTCCTCCCGCGGTTTGTTGAGGCGGCACCGCACATACGGCAGCGCCGGGTGGTGGTCATCAAGTTTGCTTCCTCGGGAGAATTGTGTCTGCCTACTCATGTCAGACGGCAGGTGACACAGGAACTCATCCGCCGCAATATCCTTTGGAATGACGAGGTGATTAACTCCGATTTGATGGTGTACCGCAATGCGGCGCACTATTTGAACGGTAGCTATGTGGAGCGTTTGCGCCAAGCCGCCGCGCGAAAATCGTATCCGGCCATCGGCGTTGCCGCTCTGATAGAAGAAGGAATCTCAACATGGAATGAGTTATGGGAGCGGTACCCGGCGTTGAGTCGGGATGATATCATGTCCGCTCCTTTGCCCCGACCTCCAGACAAAGCTCCGCCGATCCCAGATCCGTCCCCGCCGCCACGTCCGTCTCCGACCCGTGCGTCATCTCCATCGCAGTCCAAGCCCGAACCCGTTGCCCGTCGCATGCGCACATTGCGCTTGGTTGGCCAGCAGGCGCTGGTCCAGGAAGAGGAGTTTTCAGGATTCGTTCACCCTGCCGGGTTCCCCATCACGTATCTATTTGAGGAATACCTGAAGGATTCCGGAAAGTTCCCGAGAATCGTTGCGGGTCCGCACAGCCGGCTCATGCGTCATGCTGCGGAGTTGACGGAGCGGGTTGCTCCGCAGGACTTCACGGTTTTCATCACCGGAGAGACCGGTACCGGTAAGGAACTCTTTGCGTATGCGATTCATGAGTTAAGCAACCGCAGGGGCCAGCCGTTTATCGCGCTCAATTGCGCCAGCATCCCGGACACCCTCATAGAAGCCGAATTCTTCGGCTACAAGAGAGGTTCCTTTACGGATGCCCGGGAAGACAGACCCGGCAAGATAGAGCTTGCCAATGGCGGAACATTTTTTCTGGACGAGATCGGCGATCTGTCTAGCCGGGCGCAGGGCGTCATCCTGCGGGCGATTGAGACCAGAGAAGTGACACCGATCGGCTCCCGGAAGTCAGTGGAGCTGGACATCCGGATTATCATTGCCACCAATAAAGACCTCCAGCAGGAAGTGAAGCAGGGGCGATTCCGTCTGGATCTCTTTCACCGGCTGTACGAATTCCCGATTGACCTGCCGCCGGTTCGGGCTCGCAATGACGTTGAACTGCTCTTGTCCTATTTTTTCTCCCAGGTATGCGATCGGATCGGCCGAAAGGTGCCCGTGGTGGCGCCGGAGGCGTGGCAATTCCTCCTGGGCAATCGCTGGCCGGGAAATGTGCGCCAGCTTCGTAATGTCATCGGACGGGTCTGCACGACATTCCCGGGGGCGAGCTTGGGATGGAAGGAGTTTGATTTTTTGAGAAATCCTGAAGTGGCCAAAATGGATGATCTGCCTATCGAGACTGGCAGCACTATGGCCGAAATTCAACGCGTCGCCATTGTCCGTGCGCTTGGGCAGTGCGACGGCAACCGTCAGGCCGCAGCCAGGATGCTTAATATCGGGCCCGCGACGCTCTATCGAAAGATAAGGGAGTATCGGATCGTTTGAGTTCGCCCAATCGCCGAGCGCAGAGACAGCCCTCCCGCTGTCTCTTTTTTATTGTTTGTATCGGTAGTGTATTTTTTAAAAAATAGAACCCATTTTGCTGAACTACGCGGGGGCAAGCCCCCGTGGTTTCCGCGTTGCGGCTAAACAAGAAAATCCCTCATCCGTGATGGATTTTCTTGTTTCCATCGAACCGCCGACTTTCGGCGGGAATGCTTTTGGCGGAATTCAAAACCCCCTGGAATTTCTTGGCGGAAACCAATGCCGAGG
>CAYXAG010000116.1:0-1890 GCA_964462235.1 uncultured Candidatus Saccharibacteria bacterium | reverse complement strand
ATTGTTTTCCATATCATTTTCCATATCCCCTCCGCAGCAACACTCATTTATTTTCTCATTGATTATCGCACAAACAAAAACGCCCCGCAATGCAGTATGCCGCTCGCCATTCGCCTTCTCACTCAAAGGTTGCGGCATGGATAAATCCTATTCGCTCGTCGGGGGGAATCCCTCTGTGTTCTCGCCTGCTGGCGAGCCCCAGTTTCCCTCCCTCCTCGCTTCATGGATTCATTGTCCATGCCTCCACAATTTCGTTTGAAGGCGAATAGCTCGCTTGTGAAGGAAAAAAATAAACAATTTAAAAGAGGATGCAGCGATGCATCCTCTTGTGCTTAAAATCGATCACCTCTCCAGCTTGCGGGTGAGAAAGGGTAACATGTCCGATCCTCGTGACAGGATCGTAACTCTCGCTCACGATCTGCGCCCCGCGGACAAGGCATTCGGTCTTGGCGGTCTGTGCTACCACCGAAGCCGCAGAGACAAGTATTACAAGTATTGTCGCAACGAGAACAGAAATAAAACTCTTCATTTTCCGTTTCCTCCTGTCAATGCACGCGACCCTTGGATAGGGAAGAATCCGTCCTCATATCCCGACCTTTCGGGACGACCCGTTCATACGAGCAGGGATTATGGTTATATTATACTATGAAATATACACTCTCGTCAAGCTATACATTCAAAAATGCCTCACATGAGCCGTTTTTGAATTCCTTTCATAGGAAGCGAGCCGCCCAGCGGTTGAGTGAAATGTGGAGATGCGGACGTATCATTTCTATCTAAACGAGGGCGATCGAGGCATAGGGGAATTTGAGACCATTATGAGGCGTGCGGCATGGTTCCCGACATCAGTCGGGACGCACGCCGAATACTGAATGAGCGAGTCGCTGGACGAGCGAATGTGTCGAAAATTTCCCTATGCCGAGAGCCGCCCGAGCCACAACACTACAGCGTCGTGATGGATGCCACGGTGTCTGCGTCCAATTTCATGATGCGCACGCCCTGGGTCGCGCGGGAAAGAGTGGGAATCGTGGCAAGTGTGGTGCGGATCACCTGGCCTTTCTGGGAAATCGCAATCACTTCCGATACGTCCTCTCCCACGATAAGGCCGCCTATCACTTTGCCTGTTTTGGGCGTGATCCGCGCGGTCCTGATGCCGGATCCTCCCCGGCGCTGTCTTTTATACTGCGAAAGCGGAGAGTGTTTGCCGTATCCGTGCTCCATCATCACCAGCAACTTGTCGCTGATCGCGCGGTCCTTGCCGCTTGCGATGACATCCATGCCCACGACTTCATCGCCTTTTTTCAGACGCATCGCGTGCACGCCTGCGGCTTGCCGGCCCATGGGACGCACGTCTGTCTCTTTGAAACGGATGGCCTGGGCTTTTTGGGTGACCAGAATAATCTCGTCTCTGCCGCCGGTGGTCTTGGCCCAGCGCAGGGTATCGCCGGACTTCAGGGTGATGGCGATCAGCCCGGAACGGCGCACGCTCTCAAATGACGCGGCCTCCACTTTTTTCATGATGCCGTCCTTTGTCACCATCACCACATAGACACCCGGGCTCTGACCTGACGAGCGCTTCCCTTTGACATGCGGCAGAGCCAGAATGGAGGTGATGCGTTCGTCCTGCGAAAGCGACAGCACATTGAATATGGATTTGCCTTTGGATACGCGCGTCCCCTCCGGAATCTGGTAGGCCGGCTCCTGATACACTTTGCCGGTCGTGGTGAAAAAGAGCAGGGGAGCGTGCGTGTTGCAGGTGAGCAAATGCTCCACCACATCCTCTTCTTTGGTCTCTATGCCGATGAGCCCCTTGCCCCCGCGTTTCTGCATCCGATAGCTTTCCGGTTTGAGCCGTTTGATATAGCCGCCGCGCGTGAGCACGATGACCGC
>CAYXAG010000115.1:0-1903 GCA_964462235.1 uncultured Candidatus Saccharibacteria bacterium | reverse complement strand
ATTCGAACCCTCGATACCGATGAAGGTATACGCGCTTTCCAAGCGCGCGCACTAGACCACTATGCGAACCCTCCGTTTTGGCACATAGCGTACGCAATCCGTCTGAAGCAAATTTTTTGCTTCAGACCCGCTCTGCGACCTCTCCGTTTCTTCATTGTTCACGACAGAAGCTCTATGATGCGGGGCTTCAAGGCGTGGAGACTTTTCCTGCGAAAATTCACGGCTTCATGCTCCTGGTGCGTCAACATGCTGTAGGGCTTGCCGAACTGCGGGATCATGAGGATCGCGCGATACGGGAATCCGGGCTGAATGTCGCTCATGAGACGATCCGCAATGAAGCCGATCACGTAATTCTCTTCTTTCAAGGTGTGCTCGCCGTCGGTGAAAATCGCGACACCGCCCAGACGCGCGGCCCGCCTTTCCATGGGCGTATTCTTCAAGCGCTCCAATACCGCATCGGCCAGTTCCCGATCCGTGGCCTCGCGGCCAAGCCACCGGTGAGAATGCACCCCGGGCAGCCCGCCCAACGCCTCCACCATCAATCCCCCGTCGTCGGCAATCGTGGGAACGCCGGTGGCCGCAAAATATCCTTGTGCTTTCAGGAGCGCGTTCTCCTCAAACGTGTTGCCCGTCTCCTCCACCGGAGGCGGGCCGGGAAAATCTTTCAGACCCAGGATTTCAAATCCGTCTTCGGACAAAACCGCGCGCGCCTCCTCCAGCTTTGCCTGATTGGTCGTGCCGATAAGAATCCGCGCCATATCTGTTAGACAATTTCTTATATTCTTTATGCCCGCACGCGCCCAAGAGCGGCGATCCGCTCCTCTATCGGCGGATGCGTCATGAATATTCTGACAAGCCCCGGCATGCGGCCAGCACCCGGGCGAACCGCGCCGAAGGGATTTTCAAAAAAAAGATGCGCGGTCGCGTTGGTGGCACTCGCCAACGGCCGGTCTGATGATGAAATCTTTTTCAAGGCGGAAATCAGGCCGTCCGGGTAGCGAGTGAGCAACACGCCGGAGGTATCGGCAAGCAGCTCGCGCCTGCGCGAGATCGCAAGCTGTATGAGCATTGCAAAGAGCGGTGCTAAGATGGAAAGCGCCACCCCGATAATGATGAGAAGCCCGCCGTTGTCCTGTTCCTCGCGCTGGCGGCGCATGGAACCGAACCAGATAGAGCGCATAAACATATCCCCGAGGATGGAGACAAAACCCACCAGCACCACGGCAACTGTGGAAACCAGCATGTCGCGATTCCCTATGTGGGAAAGCTCATGAGCCAGCACCCCCTCCAGCTCCGTGCGATCCAGACGCGCCAAGAGGCCGGAAGTCACGACCACCACCGCATGCGCGGCGTTCCTGCCGATGGCAAACGCATTGGGAGACGGGTCGTCAATCATATAAAACTTTGGCATCGGGAGCCCGGCGGCGATGGTGAGATTTTCCAGGACCCGATACAACTCCGGGTTTTCGCGAAACTCCACAGGGCGAGCGCGATGAAGCGCCAGGACGATCTTGTCGGAAAACCAATAGGTTGCGACATTCATGACGATACTGAAGACCACGGCCGCATACAAAATCCCCGGGCTTTGGTACAGCCGGGCAAACAACCATCCGATCCCGATGGTAGCGCCAAAAAAGAGGGTCAAGAGCAGCCATGTCTTCCGGATGTTCGCTGATTTTTCAGTGTAGAGCGTTGCCATATATCCAGAGCATGTCCGGAAACCCCATATTCTGCTGCAACTTCAGAAATTCGCAACGAAAGCGGGTTTCCGGAAATGCTCTCAAAAAGTATATCAAAAAATCCGAGGCAACGCAAACGCCTGTCCACGGGGCGGCCTGACCGCACGCATGTAACCCCTCACACTCTCAACTCAAATACTCCCCGAAAAAGCTTGTTTGATATC
>CAYXAG010000114.1:0-1905 GCA_964462235.1 uncultured Candidatus Saccharibacteria bacterium | reverse complement strand
ATCAAAAATCCCGTATCTCGCCACATGATAAGCGAATTTTGAGATGGGTTCTATTTTTATTTGCGCCGGGCCTCTGTGAAATTCTTAAATATGGAAATACGAAACATTGCCATCATAGCGCACGTGGATCACGGAAAGACCACGCTGACCGATGCGCTCATGTGCGCTGCCGGATCGGCGCAGGAAGGCGTGTCCATGGATTCAAACGCCCTGGAGATTGAGCGCGGCATTACGATTTATTCCAAAAACGCCTCACTCCGGTACCGGGATACCAAAATCAATATCGTAGATACGCCCGGCCACGCGGACTTCGGATCCGAGGTTGAACGGGTGTTGCGCGCGATTGATTCCGTACTCCTGGTGGTGGATGCGCAGGAAGGGCCTATGCCCCAGACGCGCTTTGTTCTGAAAAAATCCCTTGAGCTGGGGTTGCGCCCGATTGTGGTTATCAACAAAATTGACAAGCCGGCGGCTGATCCGGCTCGTTGCGAAGAGGCGGTCTTGGAACTTTTTTTGGAACTGGGCGCCTCGGATGAGCAGGCGGATTTTCCCGTCGTGTATGCGATCGGCCGCCTCGGGATTGCCAAGCGTCGCCTTACGGATGAGTCGGCGGATTTGACGCCGCTTCTGGATACGATCCTTACTCATGTGCCGCCGGCCTCCTCCCAAGAGCGGCGCGCCAAGAGTTTGCGGTTTCAGCCCTTTAATCTGGGTTATGACAATTTTCTGGGGCGTCTTGCCGTGGGCCGGATCTACGAGGGCACGATCAGCGCCGGGGCAAGCGTACTCGTAAAAAAGCCGTCCGGAGAAACGCGGCAGGGGAATATCACGAAACTTTTTACCTTTGAGGGGCTGGAGCGCAAAGAGGCGGCCAGCGCCGGCGCAGGCGACATCGTGCTGGTTGCAGGACTTCCGGATATCTACATCGGGGAGACCGTGACAGATGACCCGTCGGCTCGACCGCTGCCTGCGATTGCCGTGGACGAGCCGACCATTGAGCTGCGGTTTTTGGTAAACAATTCTCCCTTTGCGGGCAGAGAAGGGAAATACGTCACGTCCCGCCAGATCCGCGATTATCTGGAGCGGGAGATGGAGGTGAATGTCGGATTGCGCGTTGACTTTTCCTCTCCGGACTATTTCAAAGTGTCCGGCCGCGGGGAGTTGCACATCGCAATCCTTTTGGAAAATATGCGGCGGGCAGGATACGAATTGCAGGTGTCCCAGCCGCAGGTGATTGTGCGCGAAGTGAATGGCGTAAAGTCCGAGCCGTTTGAAGAGGTGATCGTGGATGCTCCTGCTGCCTATCAGGGCGTCATTATAGAGGGTTTGGGCAGGCGCGGGTTTGCGGCCGTTGACATGCGCCTTTCGGGCAATAGCGTGCGCCTGATGTTTCAAGGGCCTACGCGCGGGCTTCTGGGATACCGGAGTGAGTTTCTTATTGACACAAAAGGCGAAGGGATTTTGTCCTCGCGCGTGACGGGGTTTGACGCATACGCCGGCCAGATCCGGAAGCGGCTGCGGGGCTCCATGACATCCATGGCATCCGGCCGCGCCCTCGGGTATGCTTTGTGGAATTTGCAGGATCGCGGGACGCTCTACATCGGCCCGGGCACGGATGTCTATGAGGGCATGGTGATCGGCAACACCGCCAAGGGTGACCAGATGCGGGTGAATCCGACCAAGGGCAAGCAGCTGACCAACATGCGTGCCGCCGGATCGGACGAGGCGATCATGTTGACACCTCCCTACATCCTTACGATTGAGAGGGGCCTGGAGACGATGGCAGAAGACGAGTACTTGGAGATCACTCCCGGAAGCGTGCGCATCCGCAAACAATCTCTTAAAACCCGTTAGAAACAGTTGAAAAAGCTTTCTTCGTAGCGAAACCCTGCAATCGCAGCAGGA
>CAYXAG010000113.1:0-1914 GCA_964462235.1 uncultured Candidatus Saccharibacteria bacterium | reverse complement strand
TCGGACGGACCCGATAGAATGATACTCTCCAGTTCCGGCGTCATGGACAAGGTTTCAAAAATGCCGGTGCGGCCGCGCGTCCCTTTGGGGCAAAGACTGCTGGCGGAAGCCTGATAGACGCTTCCTGTCGCATTCTTTTTTATCTGCTCCCGCAGCTCCGGCGCCATGACATTTGCCTCGGCTATAATCGCCTCCTGCATTTTGCCGGAAATCGGGACCTCCTTGCGGGAGTCCTGGCAAAGCTTGCGCACCAGCCGCTGCCCAATCGCAAGAATCAGCGTGGGCGCCAAAAGATACGGATCCACCCCCATATCCAGAAGCCGGGGGATCACGCCGATGGCGTTATTGGTATGAAGGGTTGAAAGCACCAAGTGCCCGGTGAGCGCGGCCTGTATCGCGAGTGCGGCCGTTTCTTTGTCGCGGATCTCCCCAACCATAATGATATCCGGGTCCTGACGCATGATGTTGCGCAGCCCGGTGCTAAACTCATACCCGATCTCCGGGCGCACCTGGGACTGATTTACACCCTTGATGTAATACTCAATCGGGTCTTCCAAACTGATGATGTTATAGCGCTCTTCGTTCAACTTCTGAAGCATCGCATAGAGGGTTGTTGACTTGCCGCTGCCGGTAGGGCCGACAATCAGAATAAGCCCGTATGGCCGCTTAATCGCAATCTCCACAAGCTCCAAATTCCTTCCGCTCATGCCCAAATCCGGCAGCGAGCTGATGCCCGCCTCCGGATCCAAAATCCTGATTGCAACCTTCTCGCCAAACGCCGTGGGTAGGGTGGCCACGCGAAAATCAATCGCCCGGCCCATCACTTCGGCATGAAACCTGCCGTCCTGGGGGATCCGCGTCTCGTCAATCTTCATATTGGTCATGACCTTGATGCGCGCAATCACCGCCGGATGAGCATCTATAGGCAGGAGCAAGCTCGTGTACAAAACCCCGTCCACGCGAAAACGCACCCGCAGGTTCGTGCGCGTAGGCTCAATGTGAATATCCGAGGCGCTCCCCTCTACCGCGTGGCGGATCACCACCGAAACCATTTTGGTAATCGGGGCCTCATCCGTCATCTTGACCGGTTCCTCGCGCCGGACCTTCACGTCCTCTCCCAACTGCTCATATTCTTTTTCAAACTCGCCCAGAGCGCCCGTGACCTCGCCCGACAAACTCTGATATTCTTTGAGCACCGCCTGGAAATCCGAGGGAATGATGATGAAAATGCGCACCGGCAGATTGATGCGGGCCGCAATGAATTTCAACGCTTCCTGTGAGGAAACTTCTTCCGGAGCGAGCATTCCGATATCAATAAATCCCTCATGCCTGCCCAAGGGAATGATGCGATAGTGGCGTGCAGACTCCTCGGGAATGTCGCGCAGCGCGTCAAAAGGGATTTGCACCCCCTTCAAGTACCGCACCGGATAGCCGGTCAGGGCGCTTTTTGCCTCGGCAACATCGGCCTCGCCGACCCCGCGCTCGTAGAGCAGGTCGTCAACCGGAACACCCTTTTCTTTGGCTTCTTTACGCGCCTTGGCACCCTCCTCAAGCGGGAGGAGCTTTTTGGAAACCAGGATGTCTACGATATTTTTAGCCACAGAATTGAGAAATCCTGACAGTCTCTAGAGCGGAGCAAAAGGGTTGGGCCTGCCGGGTACCACATCCAGCTGGGGAAGTTCCGGAGGGACTTGCAACGAAGCGAAAAACGGATCCTGAAAGAGCGTGGTGTCCAACTGAATCATCTGTAAACGTTGGAGTTGGACGAGCCGGGCCTTGGGCGACGAAAGTGTTTGCCCCGGCGCGGAGCCGGACGGCGCATACCGATACCACAGATATCCGGCGGCAGCCAGAGCGATAACGACAATAAAAGTAATAATGGTTTGACGCGTCATATGCGGATGAGGGGATTAA
>CAYXAG010000112.1:0-1931 GCA_964462235.1 uncultured Candidatus Saccharibacteria bacterium | reverse complement strand
CTATTTTTTTGTTACAGACTATTTCTGTTTGCTGCCGTCTGCGGTGGCGCTTTTCGTCTAGCTTATTCGCATGCGCATAAGCTCCTCCTTTCTACAATTTTCTAGAGAAGCAGGTGCCTGTATGAGGCCGCATTTGGCCGACCGTTCCGCCAATAGGGCGGGAAGGGCACGCCGTTGCCAGCCAGGCACTCTGCTTCTCTCATCTTGCTGCTCGATGGCGCTGTCGTGGCCATGTGATTGAGCAGCAGACGTGGTTAAAAAAATTTAAGGTTCAGACGATTTATGTCGTTGCGCCGTCTGCCAGGGCGCTTTGTAAAGGAAAACTAACGCATTAATTCTCCCCTACGAGAGATCTGGCCAGACCCCTCTGTGTAAAAACCATTTTAGCTTTCGGGAACACGCACTGGGCCGGTCGCCGCGCCTTATTTCGAAGGCCGTTGTCGGCATGGCACTCTCGCGCTGTCCCTTTGATCAAGAACCAGCATCTTTGGGCCCTAAAGACCATCTGGCTCTTGTCGTCTTATTATATACTAAAATAAAAATAATGTCAATACTTCGACACTATTTTTATCGAAAAATGCCTTACATAAGAGACTTTTAGCACTTTTTACGTGTGCCTATCAGCCACGATAGAGGCCCCAAAAGAGTATGGTTTTATCACCGGAGTGAAGTGATAGCCCTTGATCATGCCCACCACCCCGTCAATCAGCTCTTTGGTGGGTCCATTAGGCCCGATATCCACATGAATCTCGTTCCCCTCCCAAAAACATCCGTCGCCCAGCGTATCGCCCAGACGGGAACGAAATTCTTGCGCAAGCATGATGGAGGAGATCGCCTCCTGCCAGATACGATCGCGCATAGAACCGAATTTCTTTTCTTCCGATTTAGTCCAGAAATGAATTGCGCCGTTGCCGATACGCCAAATAGTAACCGCGGTCACGATGCTCGACAATCCTTTTGCCTCCGAATCACTGCCAATGACAATTTTATAGAGCCGTTCAGTGTCAGCGTCAATAAACGCTTTGATTCCTGCAAGAACCTGCTCAAAATCGAGGACTCCTTTTGTCTCGCTATGAAAACGTATATCGTCTGTCGGCACTATATTCATGGAAGCGGCAACGCATCCCTAACCGGGATGTTTGCCAAAAAATTATCTTTAGAACAGCGCGCCCTGCACGTCTTGCGGCAGCGTAAATAATTCGTCAGTAAGCTCGGCATCCGCAATGCGGCCGATACGAAAATTCCTCACGCCTTGGCGCAGATGGCAGTATGCTTCTATTTCTGTATTTTTAATTTTATAGATATCAATAAACCGGTCTTTCTTAAATCCCAGACCATCGCTGTCTTCCGAAGAAATATAAGATATCTTCAGGCGTTTGCGCATGTTAAGCGCTTCTTCGAGAATCGCTTGAACCGGCTTTTGCACTTCCCCGCCCCACGCCACCGGAATCGAGTGTATCTTATTATCCACATACGACTGAAACATCACATGGCCATGCTTCTTTCCGTATTCATAAAGATCGCGGGTAAGGCGCACGTCATCAAGGCAATATTTTTTAACTTCCTCCACGCGCCCCTCGCGAAACCACTCCAGCGCCTCAAGTCCGTGCCCAGACTTGCCTTCTCCCAATGTTGCAAGCGCTAGCGCGCCAAGGCCCACGCGATGGCCGAGAAAATTGACTGCATGCACGTACAGATCAGTTACCGCGAGCCGATCAAGCGATTGCTTGTCTACGTAGGGCTCCAACACCGGCAAATCAAAATGAATAAGATTAAATCCGATCACATGATCCGATTCATTGATCATTTCCTGTACTTTCCCCAGCTCGTGTTCTTCAAACGCAAAAAAAGCGTCTTTATTGTATGAGTAGACGCCTGCCACCGAAATGCCCAACTCTTTGATATTTTTCTCTCCTCCCACTTCGGCAAAC
>CAYXAG010000111.1:794-1962 GCA_964462235.1 uncultured Candidatus Saccharibacteria bacterium | reverse complement strand
TCCCTCCGGAGACGCTTGAGTAAGGATATACATAATAAAAAGCCCTTTATGGGGGCTTTTTGTTTTGTATTATGTTTCTTTCAGATAAATATTTCCCAGCATGTGGAAAACCTTTTTGCAGGCATCCACCGCGGTCTCAGAAAGCTCCGCGATCTCGCGATGCATGCGCTTGCGCGAATACTCATCTATCACTCGCTGGACATCCGCAGCAGTAAGCGGATCCTCATTTCGTTTTCCCAACAAGTCGCTTACGCAAAGCATACGGCTCTCCGGGATAATTGGCGCAAGAAGCGCATCGGCCGCGTGCTCGCAGTCAGTCATTTTCCTGCGGCATTCTTCTTGGCTCTCGAGATTGCGCAGCGTATGCATGCCTGCCCAGACATGAGAGATTCCATCGGCAAGCAGCGAGAAAAATTCACTCAAGGTATCATCGGGTACAAAGCGATATGCCACCACGCGCGCCACCACTTCTTCCACCGCGTCCACCACGTCATCGAATGCGCCGGTCAAGGCATAGATGTCTTCCGTATCAAACGGAGTACTGAACATTTTCTCCGCTTTCTTGATGATCCTTCCCGCCACCATGTCGGCGCGGTGTTCGATACCCCGCATATTGCGGTGCCATTCGGGACGAACTTCCGTGGATTTGATCATTTGCTTGAGGATAGATATTGATTCATACGCAATATCTGCCTGCTCCTCAAACAAATCAAAAAATGCTTCGTTGCGGGGAATAATTCTCATCATTGCGATCTCTCCTTCGCCATCGCTATTATATATAGCATTAGACGAGTCCGAGGATTTTTTTTACGCTCAAGATTATGAGAAAACTGACAGCCCCTATGATACTCGCACAGGGAATCGTCAGCACCCATGCCCACACTACCTGGCAAGCCAGCGCCCAGCGCACCGCCGACATCCGCCTGACCGCGCCCACGCCTACGATCGCACCGACAATCGTGTGCGTCGTGCTTACGGCAATTCCCATGGCCGCCGTAACAAAGAGCGAGATGGCTGCCGCGGCTTCGGCGCACGCGCCCTGATACGGACGCAGTTTGGTCAAACGAGACGACATCGTGTGAATAATCCGCCAGCCGCCGGAGAGCGTGCCCAGTCCCATCGCAAGATGGCAGATGAGCACGATCCAAAACGGAAACGCCGCCGTGCC
>CAYXAG010000111.1:0-784 GCA_964462235.1 uncultured Candidatus Saccharibacteria bacterium | reverse complement strand
GGCAACAAACGCCTGCTGTTGATTTTTCCACACGGACGCATAGAGAAGGGCCGCGATGATGCCCATGGTTTTTTGCGCATCATTGGTGCCATGCCCCAAACTGTAAGCCGCTGCGGAACACAGTTGTATCCATTTGAAACTTTTGCCTGTTCGTTTCCGCGTCGCATTGCGCAAGCACCACATAAGACCTGTCAGCAATATCACACCGACCGCTAAGCCGATGAACGGAGCTATAAAAATAAACTCAACCGTCACCAGCACTTTTGCCGTGGCAATAACACCCGGCCACTTCCCTGCCGATACAACAGCCGCTCCGACAAATCCTCCTAAAAGCGCGTGCGACGAGCTCGTGGGCAGTTTCAAAATCCACGTGGTCAAGTTCCATATAATGGCGCCGGCAAGCCCCGCAAGAATCAGGTCAGGCGTCACATAGGCCGCGTTCACCCACTTGGCGACCGTGTTTGCGATATGCACCCCAAACACCCATGCCGCCACAAAGTTGAAAAATGCCGCCCAAAGCACTGCCTGATACGGCCGCAACACGCGGGTACCCACGATAGTCGCAACGGAATTCGCCGCGTCGTGGAAGCCATTGATGTAGTCAAAGGCCAACGCCGCGGCAATGATACACGCCACATACGGATATGAGAAAATCTGGATCGCGTCGTTGAGAAATGTGAGCACGTGATCTCCTTTTTTTACCATGTGTATGTCAAAGTTCTACCGCTGCTAAAGTACCATAAAATGAGAGGAATGCAATGGGTTCGGATAACACACCTGTCAT
>CAYXAG010000110.1:0-1962 GCA_964462235.1 uncultured Candidatus Saccharibacteria bacterium | reverse complement strand
TATCCCGCACCTGCTCCCGATGCACCTGCTTGGCAAGCCAATAGGCATGGGAAACCATAATCACTTCACTCGGGTCTACGATATGGTGTATCGCATCAAAGAACGCTTCGCGATTCATTCAGATTCTCCTCATTCGGTCATTATATATTCCTCGGTCTATACATTACACTAATTTTTGTCTTTTGTAAACGTGTGTGCTACCATTATCTCCGTCAATGTCAAACGATCCGCCGGATAACCCGGAGCATAAGGAATTAATGATAGTATCCGTCACCCCCCAAAATCTTGAGCGGGGCGCTTTGTGGTTTGCGGAAAATCTTGGATCAATCAAAAAAGCCCGGGCAAACAATATCTGGTGGCAGCAAAATACCATCTTCATCGAAGCAGACCTCAAGATCAAACCCTTTGAGCTTGCCGAGCGGCTTGTGGACTTAGGATACGAACGAAGCAACGCCGTCGCCGGGCGCGGACTTTTTGCCATTCGGGGAGGCATTGTGGATGTCTGGCCGATCAATACCGAAACCCCATATCTCATCGAGTTTGCGGGCAACAGTATTGAAGGCATCAACCGGCACATCGGAAGAACGGAAGCTATCACGCCAAAGCCCATGCTCAACCGCTCAATGAAAGATTTGCCTGCGGGAAGTTTTGTCGTGCATCAGGATCACGGCATCGGCATCTTTCGCGGAATCTCCGAGGACACACGCTTTTTTTCCGTGGAGTACGCGCCGCCCTCAACCGGAGGAGAGCCCGATCGCCTTCTTGTGCCGATCGAACAGGAAGAGCGCCTGACCGCCTACATCGGATTTGAAACGCCCCACATCCACCGCCTCGGCGGCACCATCTGGCAGACTTTGAGACGCAAAGCAAAAGAAGACGCGGAAAAACTTGCGCGCCAGCTTCTGGCGCTCTTTGCCAAACGAAACAGCGCCGAGCGTCCGCCGTATCAGCCGGACACATCGCTTGAAGAAGAGCTGCGCGAACGATTCGGTTTTCAGGAAACGCCCGATCAGCTTAAATGCGAGCAGGAAATTTTTAATGATTTAGTAAAAAATAAACCAATGGACCGGGTACTATGCGGTGACGTGGGATTCGGCAAAACAGAGCTTGCGATCCGCGCGGCACTGCGCGTGATCATATCAGGCAGGCAAGTCGCATTTCTTTCCCCCACTACCATACTCGCCGTACAGCATACCAAAACAATCCAGGAACGATTCAGAGATTTTCCCGTGCGCGTGGCCATGCTTTCGCGCATCACGTCCCCGGAAGAAGAGAAAAAAATTCTTGCGCAATTAGCTGACGGCAGCATTGATTGCGTCATCGGCACGCACCGCCTGCTTTCCAAAGATATAAGTTTTAAACATCTCGGGCTTGCCGTGATCGATGAAGAGCAGAGATTTGGCGTCAAACAAAAAGAACGCATCAAAGAAATGCGCGGCGATGTTGATATTCTCTCGCTCTCCGCCACTCCCATTCCCCGCACCATGCAGCTCACCATGGCAAAGCTCCGCGACATCTCTCTTTTGGAAACTCCGCCGCCGGGACGACTTCCCATTGCGACATTCGTGCTGCCACACCGCTCCGCCTTGGTAAAAGAAGCTATCGAGCGCGAACTTGATCGCGGAGGCCAGGCGTATTTCCTGCACAACCGCATCGACACTATGGGCATGAAACGCGATCGCCTGCTCAATATGTTTTAAAAATATCCCGACTTGCGCGTATGCATTATCCACGGACGCATGAAAGAAAAGGAATTGGTTGCGGTCATGGATGATTTCCGCAATAAAAAAATTCAGGTGCTCGTCGCTACCACTATCATCGAGAATGGACTTGATATCTCATCGGCAAATACATTGATCGTGGATGACGCCACGCGTCTCGGTCTCGCACAGGCCCATCAGCTCCGCGGCCGCATCGGCAGAGGAAGCGATCAGGCATACATTTATTTTCTGTACCGCCCCA
>CAYXAG010000109.1:0-1983 GCA_964462235.1 uncultured Candidatus Saccharibacteria bacterium | reverse complement strand
CCCTCCGCCAGCTCCGCCAGGAACTTGCGGACCAAAAATCCCAGGACGAACTCAAAAAGGGCGATCTGGAGGCTTTGAACGCCGGATTGGCCGGTCGGAAAAAAATTCAGGAGGCCGAGCATCAAAATCGCGCGATCCTCCTGCGGGAAACCAAAAATCAGGAAAAACAATATACCGCGCTCCTGCAGGATCGCGAGGCCCGCCGCACGGCTTTGGCCGATGAGGTCAGACAGATTGAGGAAAAAATCCAGGTAACGATTGATCCTTCGCTCCTACCGCGCAAGGGTACCGGAGTACTGGGTTGGCCTTTGCCCAATATCTCGCTCGGGACATGCCGTCTGGAATTGAAACAGGATGCCCTGACCAATTGTATCACGCAGTTTTTTGGCTATACGTCTTTTGCCGCCATCGGTGGCTACAACGGCAAGGGTCACAACGGAGCCGATTTCCGCGCGGAAATCGGCACGCCGGTCCTGTCGGCTGATGACGGAGACGTGACGGCCACTGGCGATACTGATGCCGGATGCCGCGCCGCCTCCTACGGCAAATGGATTCTGATCCGGCACCCGAACAATCTTTCCACCCTCTACGGTCACCTTTCCCTGATCAATGTTTCGGCCGGACAAGGTGTGAAGCGGGGCGAGCAGATCGGCTATTCGGGCAAAACCGGATACGCCACCGGGCCGCACCTTCATTTCAGTGTTTTTGCAACCCAGGCCGTACAAGTTCAGGACATTCGCTCCCGTGTGTGCGGCCGCACCATGACCCTTCCGGTTTCGGCCATCAACGGCTATCTGAACCCGCTTGATTATTTATAAAGAGAAACTATTTTTTCAGCGGATGGAATTGTTTGTGCGTTTTTTCGGCGTATTTGTCGGACGCATGGACATACCGGGTCGTGGTATGCAGGGATTCATGGCCCAACAATATCTGAATTGCTGCCGGGTTCGCGCCTTGTTCCGCAAGATAGGTTGCAAAGCCATGACGCAGCGAGTGGGGAGACGTCGGCACATTGATCCCCAGGCGCGTGCGATATTGCTTCATTTTCATCTGCACGTAATTGGTTGAGATGCGCGCCGAGGACTTATTCATATTTCTGCCGCGGTAAGGGATGAAAAGCGCGGGATTTTCATCATCGCGCATATCCATATAATTTTTGATGTGTTCCTGCGCGCGAGCCGTAAGATACACGAACCGCTCTTTTTTGCCTTTGCCGCGCACGAATATCCTGCCGCTCTTGTCTATCTGGTCGCGATTGAGCGAGACGAGCTCCGATATTCTCATGCCGGTTGCAAAGAGCGTTTCCAGTATGGCGCGATTGCGAAGCGCAACCTCTTTTGTTTTTTCAAACGCGACAGGGGATTGAATCAGGCTGATCAGGGCTTCCAGTTCCGCGACCCGCGCATGAGGACGCGGCATCTTGATCAGTTTTACCGCTTCCGGAGGGATTGGAATTGTCTCATCAGTATCTACGAGATATTTCAGATATGCGCGCAGGCTGGAAAGCGCGCGATTGACTGATCCCGCAGAAAGTTTCTGCGGCGTTTTTTTGCGACCCGCCGTGATGCGGTCTCTTGACGCAAGATACGCTTTGTAGAGTTCAATCGTTCGTTTTGATATGTTCGTGAAAAGTGTCTTTACATCCTCATCAAGAAATCGATCAAATACCGCCAGATCACGCTCATAATTATAGAGGGTCTCTGCCGAATAATTGTTGATCTTCATGCTCAAAAGGAAATCGTCAAGATAAGGAAGGGGCATAGAGGACATTATGCATTGATAGATTATAAGTATGAGCAGTAGAGATATTATACTCAATTCATTCAGGTAAAGAAAGCATGGATTATCCACAGTAAAATAAAAAGTGAAGAGTTCCCTGCAAAAATGTAGAAATCTTATAGAGGCATTAAACCGGCAGCTGAATGCCCTGCCACCATATCTACAAAAGTAGAAATCTTATAGAGGCATTAAACTTCAGAAATG
>CAYXAG010000108.1:0-1992 GCA_964462235.1 uncultured Candidatus Saccharibacteria bacterium | reverse complement strand
AGACCGACCAGCGGCAAAATGATCATGGCAATGGTGATGACAAGCGTCCAGAAAAAATATCTGCGCATGCGCCGGAGTGTATACGCAATTTCGTCTATTTTTTTGTCCTGTATTTCCAGGGCGCGCGCCAGTTCCGGTTCCATGGGAGTCATGATATCACATTTCTATTTTTGAAAAAAGGCAGCTTCCCGTCGCAAGAGACGATCTCACTTTTGATTTATATATGATATACTACACGTAAAGGTCGCCTCATATAACAATACACGAGAAATGTATGCAAGAAAAACACGCTACTCTCAACGAGGCCTGCGGGTGCGCCTCCGCCACGAGTTGCCGCTGCTCCAATATGCGCGGGAGCATGTGCGGCTGGTGTACGGGCCGTAAACATCATGTCCTGAAATGGGTCTTGGGGCTGGTCATCGTCATGACCGCCTTTTGGGCCGGAGTAAAACTGGGGGAAATAAAAGAGCGTCTGGAGATGGCATGGTACCCTTATCTGCACCCCATGATGCGGGGATGGTATGGGATGTATGACAGGAGCAATCCGGCTCCGGGTGTGATGGGCGGATGGTACGGAGAAAACAGCGAATCCACCACGACCCATCGCTAACATCTGTTTATTTCGTAACCGGAGACGGGATTAATTCTTCAGCATTTCTCTGAACCGGATGTTTCTTGAGCAGTATGATACCGAATGCACAGGCCGCAAATGCCGCAAGCCCCCCAACGCCCAAACCCCACCGGGGATCCACATGTTCTCCGATCCATCCCACAATCGGGCCGCCGATTGGCGTGGAGCCGAGAAACGCTACTGACCAAAGTGCCATCACGCGGCTGCGCATCTGGGGAGCGCTTTCCAACTGAAGGATGCTGTTGCCCAGCGATGTAAGAAAGATGGAACAAATACCGACGACCACCATGGTAAAAACCGCAATCGTCATCGTCGGCGCCAGGGATGCGGCAATCATCGCAACGCCAAACGCGACGAGAATGCCAAACAGTTCCTTGGGATCGGTCTTTTTCCTGGCGGCGGTGGCGACCCCGCCGATCACCGATCCAATCCCAAAAGCCGATGTCAACAGCGCGTATGCGGATGCATCTCCGCCAAACGTATATTTTGCCATGAGCGCCAAGCTCACCTGAAATTCATAGGTGAATGTGCCCACAATCGCCATCATGATGAGAAGATCCCGCAGAATCGGGGCATGCCAGACATAGCGCAATCCCCTGACAAGCTCGGCAAAAGGATGTTCTGCCCCCGGGCTCTCGTGCCGATGGAGAGCGCGCCTGTCCATCATCCAAAGGCATATCAGGACCGCGATATAGGATATAGCATTGATGAAAAAGCATGGCGCTATGCCGATGCCGACAATAAGCATGCCTGCAAAAGCCGGGCCGATGATACGCGCCATACTGACTTCCGTTGAATTGAGCGTGACGGCATTGCTCAAATCCCGGCGGCCGACCATTTCAAAAATAAAGGTCTGGCGGGTCGGGTTGTCCGCCGCATTGACCAGACCCAGAGCCGCCGCAAGAGCATAGACCATCCAGAGAGTCACCAGGTGAGTCGCCACCAGCACGCCGAGGGTTAATGCAAGGATTCCGGCTGCGGTCTGCGTCATAAAAAGAAGCTTGCGCTTGGAGAAGCGATCAGCGATGACTCCGCCCAGCGGCGCCAGAAAAAGAATGGGGAGAGATTGCAGAGCGATAACGATGCCCAGCGCGGTGCCGGATCCGGTCAGCTCCAAAACCAGCCACGACTGCCCGATGGTCTGCATCCACGTTCCAACCAAAGAAATCCCCTGCCCGATGAAGTAGAGGCGATAGTTGCGATTTTGGAGGGACGAAAACGTAACAAGTCCGAATTTTTTTACCGGATGGATGATGCGCCGCATGGTAAATATGATGAGATGTTAGATCTCGAAGCGTTGTGTGCACTTTCTTGTCACGCTCGTCCGCGCCACTCGGCGGCCTCGCTAAGGGTCGGCGGCC
>CAYXAG010000107.1:0-2013 GCA_964462235.1 uncultured Candidatus Saccharibacteria bacterium | reverse complement strand
CATTGTTTTGCAACGGTTTTTAGAGAGTTATACACAACAGAGTGTGAGGGGTTACGTCTTGGAGCAATGCAGACTCGGGCGCTACCGCGTGTATCACCGATGGCGCCGGCTGGTGCAGCGTATCGGCGCAGATACACAAAAGATACTCAAACACCACGTTTACCGTGAGCAATGTCCAGCCAGGGTCATACCAAAGCGGTATGAATCATGACCCCGACGGCGATAGCAACGGCACCACAGTCGTTGTGTACCGTCCATAATCGCAACACATAAGAGTTTTACCCCGCAGGCACACCTGCGGGGTTTTTTATTACCGGGAGTAAACGCGAAACTTTCTCTTGTCCGCCCGCCGTTCCATATATACGGCATGAAGAAAATTACTCTTTCGGTGATCAAAGCGGACGTCGGCTCTATCGGCGGGCACACCAAGCCCTCCGAGCGGATGCTCGCACTCACGCGCGGCCGGGTCGCCCAAGCCATGGATAAAGGGCTTCTCATTGACGGGCTCGTAACGCATACCGGCGACGACATTGCCCTCACAATGAGTCATGCGCGTGGCAAGGATGCGGCCGATGTGCATCAATTCGCATGGGACTCGTTCCTTGCCTCAACGCGCGAGGCACAACAGTCCGGCCTCTACGGCGCCGGGCAGGATCTTCTGACAGACGCGCCGTCCGGCACCGTGCGCGGAGCCGGCCCTGCGGTCGCCGAAATTGAATTCATCCGCGATCAAGCAAGCAAAAATCGTCCGGCAGAAGCATTCATGGTGTTTGCCGCGGACAAATGCGGGCCGGGCGCGTATAACTACCCTTTTTACTCGGCATTCTGCGACCCCATGCACGACGGCGGGCTGCTCTTGAATCCCAAGATGCGCCGCGGGTTTACGTTCACCATCATTGACATGGACGCCAAAGACCACGACCGGATCATCAAGCTCAATGTCCCGGAACGCATCTGGGATGCCGCTATTCTCATGCAAAACCCGGACCGGTTTGCGATAGAAGAAATCCATTCCCGTTTTGCGCCCGAAGAGCAGATCGTGTCGGTCTCGGCAACGCGGCTCCACAACATCGCCGGAACATACACAGGCAAGGACGATCCCGTCGCACTCCTGCGCACCCAGGGCATGTTTCCGGCGCCGGAGGAGATCACCGAGCCCTTTATGCTGGGACACTTTGTTACCGGAGACGCGCGGGGATCACACGTGATGCCCCTGATGCCGGTGCCGGTAAATACCGCGGTGACCGGACCCTACTGCCTGCCCATCGTATCCGCGCTCGGATTTTCCATGGATCCGGAAGGAAAATTTTCCCATGAGTATATTGATTTCTTCGGCAACGTCGCATGGAGTGCGACCCGCCTCAAGATACAGGAAAAAGCCGAAGAGTGGCGGCGTCAGGGATTCATCGGCCCCACCATGGCAGCACAGGCCGAGCTCTCCTACACCGGCATTGTGGAGGCGCTTGCCGGATTGGACAAAGAATTTTCACTGCGCACTGATCGCGTCAAAAAGAATCAGATTGAGTTGGAAGCGCTGTAATCGCCTTCGGGCGAACTCCCCCTCCTGCGGCATATGCCGCAGGAGGGGGAGTTATTTCGCCCCCGGCGCACGCTCCATAAAAAATCCGATACACTGGTATAATTGTTGGAGAAAAACACGTATGGACCTACGGGGAATCGGACCCCGACCTCATCCATGCCATGGATGCGTAATACCGTTTTACTATAGGCCCTTTTTTATCATGCCCCCACTCCGAATCGAACGGAGATCTATTCCTTAGGACGGAATTGTTCTGTCCATTGAACTACGGGGGCTCCAATCTCGTCCGCATCTCGTCCGTATCGAAACCTTGGGGATTACACTTTTTCCCCGCCATGCTATCATGATTTTATGACTACGACAACATACGAAGGAGAGATTATCGCAACCGTAGAGAGGGTGATGCCCACGGTGGTGAGTATTATGGTCGGCAAGGATTACGATACGATCCTGCGCGAGCGGCCCTACGAGCT
>CAYXAG010000106.1:0-2037 GCA_964462235.1 uncultured Candidatus Saccharibacteria bacterium | reverse complement strand
CACTTTCTTGACACGCTCGGCCGCGCCACTCGGCGTCCTTGCTAGCATCGGCGGCACTTTCGGGTCTTGCCAGACCCAAACCAAGCAACCCTCGCCTCCCATTGTCTCAAAAGTGTACACAACGCTCCAATTTCTTACACCAGATTATTTATTTATGTTTTGCTCTCGGAGGGATTCGAACCCCCAACAACTGCTTCGAAGGCAGTCGTGATATCCATTTCACCACGAGAGCGTACACGAAGAAAATATCACGAAAATTGAGATAAAGCAATTTTCCTGTTACGATTGGCACAATGAAAACAGATGTCAAAATTCCCCGGGAAGTTACGGATATTGTGGCAAAACTTGTTGTGGCCGGATACGAAGCGTATCCGGTGGGCGGATGCGTGCGGGACAGCCTTCGCAATGCGCCTCCCAAAGATTGGGACGTGACGACATCGGCAAAGCCCGACCAGATACAGGCGCTTTTCCCCGACACGTTTTACGAAAACAAATTCTTGACGGTAACGGTGAAGACCGGTTCTCCCGATCCTGCGCTCAAAGAGATTGAGGTGACGACGTTTCGGGCTGAAGGCAGATACACGGACAAGCGCCATCCGGACGAGGTGCGTTTTGCCGCCACACTGCAAGAGGATTTGAGCAGACGCGACTTTACGGTCAACGCGATGGCGTTTGATACGGGAATGAGGAACAAGGAATTAGGAATTACAGGAAAGAAAGTCCATAATTCATTATTCATAATTCCTCATTTAAGAATTATTGATCCTTTCGGCGGCCGGGGTGATCTTGATAAAAAATTGATTCGCGCGGTCGGCGACCCGGATGAGCGTTTTGAGGAAGATGCGCTGCGTATGATCCGCGCGGTACGCTTTGCGACAGAACTTGATTTTGCCATTGAGGGTAGCACCGCATCGGCAATCCGCCGCCACGCGCGTTCCCTTCAGTATATCGCCAAAGAACGGATCAGAGACGAGGTGATGAAAATCATCGTCACACCCCGCGCCCGCAGCGGCATGGAGCTCTTGCACGAGCTGGGGCTGCTCTCCTTTATACTTCCGGAGCTGGAGCAAGGCATCGGCGTGGAAAATCGCCCGAGGATTTTTACCATCTGGGAGCACAATTTAAAAGCCCTTGAATACGGAGCGAAATCCGGGTATCCTCCGGATGTGTGTCTGGCCGCTCTCCTGCATGACGTTGGCAAGCCCGCGACCAAAGGGCCGATGAAAAATAACGAATGGACGTTTTACGGGCACGACCTGGCAGGATCAAAAATGGCGGCAGAGGCGCTGGCGCGTCTGCGATTCGGGCGTGAGACGATTGAAAAAGTAGCCAAGCTGATCCGCTGGCATCTTTTCAAATATGATCCGGAGGAAGGTATTACAGACTCCTCCATCCGTCGTCTCATACGCCGCGTGGGCGCCGAAAATATGAATGACCTGGTGAAAGTCCGGATATGCGACCGTATGGGCATGGGCGTTCCCAAGGCGGTTCCTTACCGGCTGCGCCACTTCCAGTTCCGGGTGGAGAAGATTCTCCGCGAGGAAGAAGCCCCGACGCCCAAGATGCTTGCGGCAGACGGGCAGGACATTATGCGGATTCTGGGGATCGGGCCGGGCCCCAAAATCGGGCGTATTATTGAAGCGCTCATGCAGGAGGTGATTGACGAGCCGGACAAGAATGATCCGGTGATGCTGGAGGAACGGATTAGAACTCTCGGGCAGATGAGCGATGAGGAATTGGCGCGGATTGCGGATGAAGCAGAGTCAAAGATAGAACTTGCGGAGGACGAACGCATCGGGGCCATCAAGCAAAAATATTATGTGAAGTAAAAACGGGCCATAGTATACCGGCAGTACCCCCGCTTCGGGGTTGAGGACTAAATCGGGATGTAGTATACCGGCAGTACGCACGCTTCGGGTGCGTGAGGACCGGGTTCGATTCCCGGCATCCCGACCAAGTTAGACATTCGTTATTTGAAAGGAAAGGTACGCGCTCGCTTCGCTCGCGCGCTGGGGGGATTTTATTCTGATTTTCCGC
>CAYXAG010000105.1:0-2064 GCA_964462235.1 uncultured Candidatus Saccharibacteria bacterium | reverse complement strand
GATCTCAAGCCGCGGGAGAAGCCGATGGGGCATCCGGGTTCTGACGGGATCAGAGATACGACACCGCGTGGGGCGCGTAGCCAGAGCGCGGCTCGCATGAGGGTTGATCTGGATCAACTGCGCAAGGCGCTGCAAGAAGCCCGACATGCAAAAAACACAACAACACCCGATTCAAGGGGGCAGCGTGGGGGATCCGGAGAGTCATCCGCATCTCAAGAAAAAGTGAAGAAAGTTTTGACGCCGGGAGAAACCGTGAAGTTTTGAATCACCGCGCGCTTCAGCGCGCGGTGATATTTAAACTTTTTCAACCCGTTCGCCGTATTCTCCAGTTTGAGTATTGACTCTTATGGTGTCTCCGGTATTGATGAAGAGAGGCGCTTGTATGACGGCGCCGGTTTCCAGCGTAATTGCTTTGGTTCCTCCCTGGCTACGATCTCCCTGGATGTCGGGCGGGGCCTCACGCACGACGAGGTCCATTTTAATAGGGAGTGTTAACGTAAGAAGTTTGTCCCGAAAGAAAAGGGCCGCGAGCCCGGTATTGGGTTTCAGCCAGCGCCAGTTTTCCCCCACGATGTCTTCTTTCAGGGCAAAACGATTTTGCTTTTTATCCGGCTCGGCGAAAAAATACTCCCCGCGGTGGGCATAGAGAAAGATCAGCGGACGTTTTTGGACCTCCGCCTCTTCAAATTGATCGCTTGCCTGGAAACTGGTTTCCACGATTTTGCCGGTGGCAAGATTCCTGATTTTTGCCTGTACCACGGCTTTGCGCTGCTGCATGCGTGAGAAATTGGCCTCCAGCACCTCAAAGGGCGTGCCATCTTGCATGAATATTGTTCCTTTTTTGAGATCGGTATACGAAAGCATAGGGCTTGTGGATAACTTTACCTTTTTCTTGTGCGACAGACATTCTATAATAGTGATAAGTCAGTAAAAAAATCAACCCCAGTCGGGTCGAGGGGGAAAATAAAAGGTTTCATTCATTAAGCGTTTAATCTCTTACTTTTTTATCGTTATACTCTATGGTTCTTCAAACATGGGGAGATGTTATCATCGCATCCTTGCAGGAAGTGTGGACATCGGTTGCGGGTTTTCTCCCATTAATCATCGGGGCTGTTTTGGTTTTTGTCATCGGATGGGTGGTGGCCGAAGCATTGGGCAAGGTAGTGGAACAGATTGTCCGCGGCCTCAAGCTGGACGCGTTGCTGACCAGACTTGAAGTGTCGCGCGCAGCGGAGCGGGCCGGATGGCGCCTCAACTCCGGAGCATTCCTCGGCGGGCTGGTGAAATGGATGCTTGTGGTGGCGTTTCTATTTGCCTCCATGAATATTCTTGGGCTTTCGCAGGTATCGGATTTCCTGAAAGCAGTGCTTCTGTATATTCCCAATGTCGTGGTCGCGGTTTTGATTTTGGTTATCGCAGCCCTCATCGCTGATGCGGTTGAGCGCACCGTGCGCGGATCTGTGGAAGCGATGGGATACCGCGGGTCTTTGGTCGGCATCGTCGCCCGCTGGTCCATCTGGCTTTTTGCTTTTGCCGTGGCGCTTCCGCAGCTTGGCATTGCCTCAGGGTTGATTCAGACGTTGGTAACAGGCATTGTCGCGGCCCTTGCCATCGCATTCGGAATCGCATTTGGTCTGGGCGGCAAAGATACGGCGGCTTCGTTTCTGGAACGCATGAGGAGCGAATTGAGAAGATGATTCTTCCGGAGACATATATTTCAAAAATCTCGCTTTTACAAAAGCGAGATTTTTGTTTTGAAGTGCTTGCCCGACCAAATCGGATACGACCATCTGTTGACAGCATTTTTGCATGCATATATAATGAAAAGACACGATGAACAGATGTGTACAATTTGTTGATAAAAGCGGCTTCTGCTATTCATAACTATGCCAGCCAATTTATGACTGCGTAGGAAAGCCGCTTGAATAAGCGGTTTTTTCGTCTCCCGGTCGTCCTTTGGCCTCCTGCGAGTTCAAAGGACGGTTGATCGGCGGAATGCATCTTGAAAACCAAATAGCACAGTAAAATGTATTTGTAGTAGAAAATCGTCAAAATCTACTACCG
>CAYXAG010000104.1:0-2070 GCA_964462235.1 uncultured Candidatus Saccharibacteria bacterium | reverse complement strand
TTCCGCGCGCTGTTCCGGAGGATATTGGAAATCGAGTTCCGGAGACGCGATGACGCGCAATCCATCCCGATGCGCCAGGATCGGAGCATACCCTTGAATGTAAGTGTCCTCCACTCCATAGTCCGCGGGATTCATCAGGACAAGATACTTGCCGACAACCGCAGTGGAAAATGCCACCGGGCCAACCATCACATCCGGCACGTTCAGCCCTGTTGCTTTCATGTACGCTTTGTTGGCATATGCCTCCGTCTCTTGCTGAAAAACAGGATAAGTCGCGCGAGACACCGCACTGCGCGTCGCAATAACGATATCCGCCGCACCTTCGAGAATCGGCGCGGTGATCGTCGCAACGAAGCGCACCATATCATGCTTTTCCGGCTCAAGCCACTGTATAACTTTATGACCATGGGTCATGCAATACTCAAGGGCATAAAAGTACGCTTCCCGCCGACTTGGACCCATACCTTTTGTCTGTTGCCGAAACATGATCGCTCCGCGATAACGTAGTTCTTCGGCAACCTGCGGGATTGGAGAGCCGTCAATCACGATTAGCGAGTAACCGTGATATCTCGCCTCCTCCGCAGTCCGCAATGCAAGCCTGCAGCGTGTCTCATCAAGCGAACGGTAAAATGTCGTCGTCGCTAACACTACTTGGTTTTGAGTTTTCAAGGGACGCCTCCTTCCGGTTTGGAACTTTTGCTACCACGGCAAGTTTTCAGCACCATGCTTCAACCCGCCGACTTGTTCTCAATCATACGATAAACCTCGTAAAAAGTCAAGTATCCATCAGTGGCATTGCTGCGTTATAGTGGATGGTATCATCTATCTGCTATCATGTGTGGCATTATCGGTATTGCGGGGAAAAATATAAAATCGATTGAGGCGGGTCGCACTGAGACGATGCTGGATTCGCTTTCCCATCGCGGGCCGGATGACCGCGGGGTTTTGGCGTTTCCCTCTTGCGTGCTGGGGCAGAGGCGGCTTTCGATCATTGATTTGGCGGGAGGGCACCAGCCCATGAAAGACAATCAGAAAAATATCGCGATCACGTTTAACGGGGAGATTTACAACTATCGCGAGTTAAAGGCCGATCTTGAACGCAAGGGGTACATTTTTTCCACCAAATCGGATACTGAAGTTATTTTGAAAGCGTACATCCAGTACGGCGCGGAGTGTCCCAAGCATCTTGAGGGCATGTTCGCGTTTCTACTCTGGGACGAAGAGAAAAAAACCTTGTTCGGCGCGCGGGACCGCTTTGGCGAAAAGCCGTTGTACTGGGCAAAAACCGAATCGGGCAATTATCTGTTTGCCTCCGAGATCAAAGCGCTGCTCGCATCCGGCGCGATCACGCCGATCATCAACCGAAAAGCGCTCGATATCTATTTGAGTATCGCCTATATTCCCCCGCACATGACCATCTATGAAAATATCTCTGTCATACCTCCGGCGTCTTGTTTTACGCTCAAAGAACATGTGATAAAAATCGAAACGTACTGGGAGTTGGTAAAAAAAGAACACGCCATTCTTTATGCGGACGCCAAAGCAGAGACCAAAAGATTGCTCGAGCAATCGGTTCGGCGCATGATGATTGCGGACGTTGAAGTGGGTTCGCTGCTCTCCGGCGGGGTTGATTCGACGCTCGTCACGTACTTTGCCCAACAAGCATCAAACTTTCCGATCAAAACGTTTTCGGTCGGATACCAACACTACATCAACGAGTTGCCGTTCGCCGCAACCGTGGCAAAAAAATTCGGCACCGATCACCATACCCTTCAGGCAAAAGGCACCATGGTGGAGAATCTTGTCGATGTCTCCCGGCAATTGGATGAGCCGCACGCAGACCCATCCAATTTCCCCCAGTATCTCGTGGCAAAACTCGCAAGTTCCAAGGTAAAAGTGGCCGTGACCGGGGACGGCGCAGATGAGCTGTTCATGGGATACGGCTGGTATTGGAAACACCATCATCTTTCATGGAAAGCGCACTTTTTCGAAAAAGCGCTGGGCCAGCCGTTCAAAAATTTCATACGCGGGATCGAGATTTTTACTGCCGCGGAAAAAAAGAGCTTGCTC
>CAYXAG010000103.1:0-2084 GCA_964462235.1 uncultured Candidatus Saccharibacteria bacterium | reverse complement strand
TTGTTTTGCAACGGTTTTTAGAGAGTTATACACAACAGAGTGTGAGGGGTTACTCATACTGGGTTGGGGGGAAGGAATTTTTGCCCGCCTGCTCACCGCGCCGAAGGCGCGGCTGGGGTGGGAGCGGCTCCGCTCTCTTGCTCCGTCAAGAGAAGCAAAGCAAAACATTTTTCAATTCCTTTTAGAAGAAAAAGGGTCGCGCGCCAAAATTGAAAAAAGAGAAAAATGTTTTGCTTTGCGCCGCCGTCAGGCGGGCGGAGCCGCGGGGCGGGTCAGTTCCGTTCCCTCCGTCGCCCTTCGGGCTTTGGCGGGCAGGCAAAGTAGGTTCGCACTGCGTTCAGTAATTGCGGTCAGACGAAGGATGCGATGCGACAAAAAAGCCATGCGGATTTGACCGCATGGCTTTTTTGTCTGTATGGTACATCCAATACGAGGCCTTGGAGTCATGGTACGAAAGGCAAAATATGAGCGCTCTTTTTGTCCGATTCCGGTGCTCGGGGTGCGGCCAGGGGAGGGATATCCGTCTGGAGCAGGCGCCGCGCAATGGAGACCGGACACTGGCAGAAGAAGGAACGTACGAATGCCCGAATTGCGTCGCCTGCGGCAATGTTACCAACATTCATGTCTATCAGACCTTTGTGCGCAGCGGGCCCGTCAGAGACGTGTGCGGCAGAGAATATGAAATTTTGTTTTCTGAATGTTTTGTTTCTCGTTCAGAGAACAAGGGATAATTTGCCGGCAACAGCCGAGATCGCATCTCGGTTTTTTATTTTATTCCAAGTGGCTGGCTTTTTCTGCTTCCTGCAGGCGGCGGGCAAGGACCGGATAGGCGGCAAGATTGGGGCTGCGGCGTATAAGATTGAGTGCTTCAGAGCGCACCTCGCGCACCAGGAGCGTGTTTACCATACCTTTGGCAAGAAGCGGATCAGTCCCCCATTGCCGCGTGCCAAACAGGTCCCCGGGTCCGCGGATCGCCAAGTCTTGTTCGGCAAGTTCGCGTCCGTTTTTGGCGCGCACCACGGCTTGGAGGTGACGCGTGACCATGCCGTCTTGCGTTGGAAAAAGGAAACAATACGACTGATCCGCGCCTCTGCCGATTCTCCCGCGGAACTGGTGCAGAGTGGCAAGCCCAAAGCGCTCCGCGCCCTCAATCATCATGATAGTCGCGTTGGGCACGTCCACCCCGACCTCCACCACGGACGTGGAGACGAGAATGTCGGTTTTGTGTTCACGAAACGCAGCCATCGCGGATTCCTTTTGTCTGGGCTTCATCTTGCCGTGCAGGATGCCTACCCGGAGATCCGGGAAAACATTCTGTGAAAGTTTCCGGTGTTCCTCTTTCACGGTTTTCACTTCCAGGGCGAGAAGTTTTTGCTGGGAGACGCGAGAAGGAAAATTCGGCAGTGCGTCAGCATCAGGTTTTTCTATTCTCGGGCAGACGACAAAGGCCTGGCGCCCGCGTTTTACTTCTTCGCGGATAAATGCGTACGCACCAGCGCGTTTTGCCGGAGGTATGAGGCGGGTGATGACTGTTTTGCGCGACTCCGGCATCTGATCCAGGATTGAAATATCCAGATCGCCGTAGACGGCAAGAGCGAGGGTGCGCGGGATAGGGGTTGCGGTCATGGAAAGAAAATGCGGGATCATGCTTTGTGCGGGCGATTCGGGTATCGCGGGACGGCCGAGCAGTTCTTTGCGCTGCTGGACGCCGAAGCGATGCTGCTCGTCTACGATGACCAGGCCGAGGTTTTTGACACGAGTTTTTTTAGAGATCAGCGCATGCGTCCCTACTATTATATCGGCTTGGATGTGAGGAGATTTCTGCGAACCGGTGAGGAGCGAGATGGAAACATGAAACGATTCAAGTATTTTGGCAAGCGTGGCGTGGTGCTGGCGCGCAAGGATTTCTGTTGGCGCCATAAAAGCGACGCGCATGCCCGCTCGGACGACTGCCAGCGCAGAGGCACAGGCGACGACGGTTTTCCCGGATCCCACGTCCCCTTCCAGCAGCCGGTTCATGGGATGGGGTTTTGAAATGTCCTGCACGATTTCCCAGATGGACCGGCGTTGGGCATCGGTGAGGG
>CAYXAG010000102.1:0-2119 GCA_964462235.1 uncultured Candidatus Saccharibacteria bacterium | reverse complement strand
CATGGCGCAATATTTTCATCGCCGGAGGCGGTTTTGGGATAGCCCAGCTGCTTAAGTTTTCCCTGGTCCTGCTCCTGCCCCTGTATCTGGTCATCATCGCCGCATGGGTACTCACGCGCCCGTATATGTCCGCCGGCCAGCGCGGCCGCCTCGCTGTAGGACTCCTCGGCAAAACCGCGGTGATCGGCACCGTTGCCCTTACCCTGATATGGGGCGTGTATCTTTTTCACGTCTGGAATTACCCGAGCCAGCGCCAGCTGCGGGATGCTACATTTCTTCTCGGCTCCTACGGGTTCCGTCCGGCTGTCAATTTTGATCTGGCCCTGATCCGTCATCCCGCGACCCGGCCCCTCGGCCAGTATGTCTTGGGAGTGCTCATGGTGCAGCAGCGCTCCACCGGGGGCAATACGGCGTTTTATCTGGGAGAAGTTTCGGCGCGCGGCGCGCACTCCTACTTCCCGCTCCTCTATATTCTCAAAGAACCTTTGGCGCTCCATCTGCTTACGCTGATTGCCTTAGGGGCCGGTCTCGCGCGATGGCGCAAAAAGAAATCGCTGGGGCTGCGGGCCTGGATCGCGGGGCATTTCACCGAATTCACCTCGCTTGCCTTCATTGCTTTTTATTGGGCCGTATCCGTTAAATCGCCTCTTAACATCGGCATCCGCCACGTGCTTCCCACGTTTCCTTTTATCTACATTCTGGTTGCGGCCGGTATCACGCGGTGGCTGAAAGACGGCCGGCCGCTCCCCCAAACCAACAGCGTGGGAGCGCGCCTGAAAAATCTGACGGCCAATTACCTCGCCTCGGCCTGCAAATACGGAGTTGTGATTCTCCTCCTGACCTGGCTGATGACCGATACGCTTTTGGTATCGCCGTCGTTTTTATCCTCGTATAACGAACTTGCGGGCGGCACCCGCGAGGGCTGGAAGATCGCGGTTGACTCCAACTACGACTGGGGACAGGATTTGAAACGCCTTGCGGCTTATGTCCGCGAGCGCGGAATTAAAAAAATATCACTGGATTATTTCGGCGGCGGCAACCCGACGTATTATCTTGGCAACGCATTTGAGCCCTGGCAGTCGGCGCGAGGTCCGGCGCATGGCTGGTTTGCGGTCTCGGCTACCGTGCGCCAGGCGGCATTCGGAACTGCTGCTCCGGGATTTGAACGCAGGAAAGAGGATTCCTATGAGTGGCTCAAGCCATACCCGCCCGTTGCCCGGGTCAGCCAATCCCTATTTGTGTATAACCTGCCTTGAACCCTTGTCAAGGCGCCGCATTATTTAATTTTATAAAATACTTTGTTGCCGAAACGGAGGTCAACGTAATCAAGTTTGGCGCGATTATCTTTTATCTCCTCATCCAACACTTTTTTGAGCACGCGAAACGCATTGGCAAAATCATCGCCGCGTCTGAAAAATATCCGATATCCCTCGCTCATCCGGGCATGGATCTCGCTTCCGACACGGCGCGACAATTCAAATGCCACGGGTGGAGCGCCCGCGACGTCCAGGAGGCCGGATGCGATCTGGCGGATATCTTCCATACGATCCGGGTCCACGGCCGTCTCGCCCGTGCGGATCGCGTCCGCGTCGGTGCGTATTTTCAAAATCAGCGACCCTGCGGGTGTGGGCGAGGAGAGATACGCGTATCCGGTCTTATCCAGATACGCGCAGGCGCTGGTGGTGGCAGAGACAAGGTCATTGCAAATTACTCCCCAGAGCTCGCGCTCGGCAATGATTGCCTCAAGGCGGTCGGGAAAACGCCGATAAACCCGCGCAGTTTGAATCTGGGGGAATCGCGCTTTCAGCTCGGCCTCAAGCATCGCGGGCCGCACGACCAATATGGAGCTTCGCGGAATGACCAGCGCGATATTTCCGGCGATCCGGCCTTTAAGAAAGTCCGTGGCTTCCGCTTCCGGAATGGTTTTCAAACCCCGGACAGAGATCATGCGGATCTGCCATGCGCTCTTGCGCGCCAAAAAAACGCCCCCAGAAATCATGGCCCCAAACAAGATGCCAATCGTACACACCAGGAAAAAACGTACGCGTCTTGGCAGGCGCCGAAATTTTTTTTCTTCCCGATGGGTGTATAAAATGCGGCTCATACGGGTATGCGCTAT
>CAYXAG010000101.1:0-2192 GCA_964462235.1 uncultured Candidatus Saccharibacteria bacterium | reverse complement strand
TTAGAAACAGTTGAAAAAGCTTTCTTCGTAGCGAAACCCTGCAATCGCAGCAGGAGAGAGGCTTTTTCAACAGTTTCTTAAATAAGTTTGCAGAATGAAATGGACGAGCGGTGTCGTTTTTCTTTTGCGTGCGCTATACTGAAAAACACGCGGTTGATATCCGAAACCGCGTGTTGAATCCATCATCATCCCAAAATATGACTTTTGTCATTTCACTCGTAACCAGATTCGGGTATCTGGCGCTGTTCCCCCTTGCCGCCGTTGAGGGGCCGGTGGTGGCGCTTGGTGCCGGATTCATGGTGTCCCTCGGATATCTCTCTTTCCTTCCGGCCTACGCGATGCTCATTTTGGGAGACATCATTTCGGACAGTGGATATTATTACCTCGGCCGCTTCGGGAATAGGAGAAAACTCGTGGAAAAATACGGAGTCCGCTTGGGGCGCCTCTCGCGCAATATGGGCATCATGGAAAAGCTCTGGGAGCGGCACGGGAGAAAGACCATGGTTTTGAGTAAGCTCGCCTACGGCTTGAGCACCCCGTTTCTCGTCAGCGCCGGCCTGGTCGCCATGCCGTTGCGAAGATTCGTTTCCTACGCGCTTCCGGTGACCCTCATCCAATATGCGGGGCTTATGGCCGCTGGATACGCGCTCGGTCATTCCTATCGGCTCGCGGCCGATTATCTCTGGTACGGAGCGATTCTCTTTGCTGCGATTCTGGTCTGTTTTGTGGCCGGATTTTCCATATTTTCACGTTACGCCAGTTCCCGAATCAAAGAGATGGAGGAAGAGGAATCTCCATGAAAATAGCTTTTTTTAGTGATAATTTTTATCCGGAATTGAGCGGCATTGCCGATTCCCTCCTGCTTACCGGGGCGGAATTTGCGCGCCGTGGGCACGAGGTCCACTATTTCGTGCCTCGGTACGCGCGCCGAAATTACGAGACGGCGTCTCTTTCCTACGGCGAGCCGGCACTAGAGGCGCGGATGCGGGTGCACCGGATGATGTCGCTTTCCTATGGCAACTCGACCCTGCAGGGCCGTATGGCGATTCCTTACCTCCTGCGCGGGATCGCGAGTCGCGAGCGGTTTGACATCGTCCACACCCACAGTTTTTTCGGCCCGGGGATAGACGCGCTGCTTTTCTCGCGTCTGAAGAGAATCCCGCTTATCGGCACCAATCATACGCTGATTGAAGAATTCATTGCGTCCGGTCCGGCCCGCGCCCCATGGCTCGGGCGTCGGATGCGCTCCTATGTCATTTGGTATTACAATCATTGTGTGAGGGTAAGTACGCCCTCCGGATTTCTGGCGCGCCACATGCAGGAGGGCGGTCTGCGTTCTCCGGTGTCGGTTGTGTCAAATCCTGTGGCACGGGAATTTTTTGCTCCCCGCTCAAGCCGCGAGTCGCTCAAGCGCCAGCTTGGCCTCTTGCCATTTACGATTTTGTATGCGGGGAGGCTGTCCGCGGAAAAGGGGGTGGTAACTTTGTTGAGGGGATTTATCGCTGCCGCCAAACGGATTCCGGAAGCGGGTCTTGTCCTGGCCGGACACGGCCCGTTGCGTGCGGAGCTTGAGAAAGAAGCGGGCCGGAGCGGCGTAGGGACCCGCGTCAAATTTGTGGGCCTCCTCTTGGGCGAGAAGAAAAAAACGCTCTATGATCTTTTTCATGCCTCCGACGTGTTTGCAACGGCAAGTACCACCGAGACCCAGTGCATGAGCATGATGCAGGCAATGGCCGCGGGTATGCCGGTGGTGGGCGCGCGCGCCGCGGCATTGCCCGAATACATCCGTTCCGAGCGAGGATTTCTTTTTGAGCCCGGAGACGCGGATGAATTAAGCCGCCATCTCTTTTCGCTGTATGCCGACTCGTCGCTGCGAGCCCGGCTTGGAACAAACGCCGCTTTATTCGCACGGGCCTTTTCCGTTTCGGAAGTTGCGACCCAATGGGAGGATTTATATAAAGAAAAAGAAAGAACGTGAAAATCAGCATCATCATTCCGGCATATAACGAGGCCGATTATATCGGGCCCTGTTTGGAAAGCATACAGAGGTATGCGGGAAGCCGAGCATGGGAGGTGATTGTTGTGGACAATGCCTCTACAGATGCGACCGCAGATGTTGCGGGTCGGGTCCCGGGAGTGCGGGTTTGCCGGGAGCCGGAAAAAGGTCTGACGCGTGCCAGGCGCCGGGGACT
>CAYXAG010000100.1:624-2303 GCA_964462235.1 uncultured Candidatus Saccharibacteria bacterium | reverse complement strand
CCCAGCCCTTCTCATACCTAATGACGTTAAAACCCCTCGAAAGAGGGGTTTTAGATTACGATTCTGTGCTGTTGTCCACAGGATGAAACCATCATTTCCGCCCCCGATCACGCCTGCCCTCGATCTGATCGGGGGTCAAGGGCAGGCGTGATCGGGAATCCAGCCCCTCTTTTATTCCCGAGAAGAGAATCTTGATTCCCGCTTGCGCCGGGAATGACACAAAAAGACGTAAATCCTGAAGATTTAAAAACATCCTCTACTACGGGGATGTTTTTAAATGTGCGGAGACTTGAGTTACATGACATCTTTTGCGCCAAGTACTACAGATCCGCCGCGGCTAAGCTCTCCTTTGATGATTTTTTCAGCAATCACTTTTTCCACTTTGTCCTGGATGAAGCGCCGCATGGGACGCGCGCCGAACGTGGGATCATATCCAAGACGTACGGTCTCATCTATGAGCTCGTCGGTGATGGCAAAGGTGATATTCTGCTGCTCCTTGAGGCGGTCGGCAAGTTTTTTAAGCATAAGGCGCGCCACTTGTTTAAGATGTTCCTGCGAAAGCGGCTGGAAAATGATAATGGCATCAAACCGGTTCAGAAGTTCGGGTTTGAATTTTCCTTCCTGCTGGATTTCGGCAATGATCGCTGATTTTTTGGTGGAAGGATCAATATTGCCTTCTACCAGATGCCAGACCATCTGGGCGCCTGCATTTGAGGTGGCAATGATGATGGTATTGCGCATGTTCACGTGCTCGCCGAACGCATCGGTGAAAAATCCTTCATCAAGAATTTGCAAGAAAAGGTCAATTACTTTTTTATCCGCTTTTTCAAACTCATCGAGGAGAAGCGCTCCATAAGGGGAGGAACGCATGCGGCTTGCAAGCAGCCCGGGCTCATTTTTGTCAAAAGATCCGATAAGCCGCTCGATTGCGTCTTCGGTCTGATATTCGGTCATGTCAAGGCGGATCATGGAATCTTCATTGCCGAAATACACGGCGGCGAGCGCCTTGGCAGTCTCGGTTTTTCCCACGCCCGTGGGTCCGAGAAAGAGAAAGGAGCCAATCGGACGTTTCGGCTCTTCGATGCCGGCGCGCGCGCGGCGGATCGTGTTGGCAATCGCGCTGATCGCCTCAACCTGATTGATGACGCGCTCATGAAGGCGGTCTTCAAGATTCATAAGTTTTTCCTGCTCTTCTTTCGTGATGGCGCCCATCGGCATTTTTGTTTTTTTGCCCACGTATTCGGCAACAAGTTCCGGACCGATGAGTGCGACGTGGCGTCCGGCCGCATAATTTACCAGTTCCTGCATAAGGACGATGGCACGCTCCGGCAGCGCTCCTTCGACGAGATAGCGCACGCCCGCTTCTGCGATTTTCTTGAGCGCGGGGTAGGTAATAAGAACAGAGCCGCGCGTTTGTACTTCGATTACGGGCGCCACTTCCTGGAGAATAGGCAGCAACCGGCGCTCATCGGGTTCGAGCACTTCTATTTTTTGGAAATGCACCATGAGCGCTGCATTACTCTCGATGACTTTGCGAAATGGCGTGGTGTCTGCCATGGCAATGATATGCAATGCGTTGCTTGCGAAATATGGCTGAAGGATTTGAGCGGCGATGACACCTACATTGTCCAATGACTCCACAAACTCCGGAAATTGATCAATAACAAGAATAATATCCC
>CAYXAG010000100.1:0-614 GCA_964462235.1 uncultured Candidatus Saccharibacteria bacterium | reverse complement strand
TAATCAGTATTGCCTCGGTTTCTCCTTTTGTCTTTCCGGTTGCCACCAGCGTCGGCCCGGAGAGCTGGAATACGCGCTTTGATTCAAGTTCGGGAAATATTTTTCCCTGCAAGATCATCTGCGTAAGGCCGAAGATAAGCGTTTCTTTGCCCGCGCCCGGCTCGCCCACGATAATGACATTGGCATTCGCCTGCGTAAGGAGCGCGTCTTCAAGAAGTTTTATTTCGTTGTCGCGGCCAATGAGAGCCACGGGGCGCAAGAGGGCCGCATCGGCGCTTACGCGCGCGGCAAACTGCATGAGCGTAAAGACGGGACCGTACGCCCATGACTTGGCAAGTCCGGGAATGCGGCCGAGCTTTTCGCGCGACCACCACCGGCTTTCTTCATCTTCACGGGTGATTTGCTGCTCGATCCACAGAGCGCTTCCGCGAAGCGTTTCTTCATCCGCCTGCTTTGAGATGATAAAGTCGCGAAAACTTGGGTCTTGGTTGAAGAGAATGCCCAATATATCCGCCGACGTGATGTCGCGATTTTGCGGCCGTGAGGCGAATACGTCCGCAGCGTGGTCGAATACCATTTTTGCCTCGTGCCGGTATTCCACAAGAAACCCTCCC
>CAYXAG010000099.1:0-2337 GCA_964462235.1 uncultured Candidatus Saccharibacteria bacterium | reverse complement strand
TGAATACCGCTACCGTGCACCAAAAACATCCCCCGCCAAACACCCCAAGTTCCCTCATACTACCCGTCATAAACTTTTGAATTATCGGCGAGCGTCCCCGAGAGGAATCGAACCTCTAGTCTTTGGCTTCGGAGGCCAACGCTTTATCCGTTAAGCTACGAGGACACGATCTAAATCCTGCACGCATCGTAGCAAAATGCTTGCCCGCGGGCAACTGTTTTGATCAGAACTCGCCTCACGATGAAAGAAACCCTCCGGCTTGCAATTCCCAGAGTTTTTTGTAGAGGCCCCCGGATTTTTGCACGAGTTCCTGATGCGATCCTGCCTCTACAATCGCCCCCCTTCTGACCACGACGATGCGATCCATTTTCATGATAGTAGAGAGACGATGCGCGATTACAATCGTAGTCTTCCCCTCCATGAGACGTGCCAGCGCCTCCTGGATCAGCCCCTCTGAATGCGAATCCAAGCTGCTCGTTGCTTCATCCAAAACCAGAATCGGCGCGTTCTTCAGAATTGCGCGGGCGATCGCAACCCGTTGGCGCTCGCCCCCGGAAAGCTTGATCCCCCGCTCGCCGACATACGTCCGATACCCCTGCGCCAAGCGCTCAATAAATTCATCGCAGTGGGCCAGGCGCGCTGCGACAAACACTTCCTCGTCGGTCGCATCATGCCGGCCGTAGCGGATGTTTTCCAAAAGCGTGCGGTGGAAAAGAATCGGATCCTGCGGAACCAGCGCTACCGCGGCCCGGAGCGAATCCTGGGTGACAGCGGCGATATTTACGCCGTCTATGAAGATGCCGCCGCCAGCCACATCAAAGAAACGAAACAGCAGCGAGACCAGCGTGGATTTTCCCGCGCCCGAGGGCCCGACCAGCCCGACTTTTTGGCCCGGACGTATACGCAGGCTGAAATCTTGCACCACCTCGCGGGTTTTATGATACGCAAACGTTACGTTGCGAAACTCCACCTCTCCCGCCCGCACCTCAAGTTCCCCCGCATCCGGCCTGTCGGCCACCTCGTGGGGCGTGGTCAAAATCTCGGTCATCTCCTCGGCATCGGCGAGGCGCCGGTAAATATCGCGGATCACGCGCCACGTTTCCCACAATCGCCGGAACATACCCACCAGATACGCTTGTATCAAAACAAAATCTCCCAAGGTCAAAAGGCCCTGATCCCAGAGACGCACGGCGACGTAAAAAACGCCGAATTCCAAGCTGACCATAAACAGCGCCTGCATTCCTTCAATCGCGCCGCTCAAGCGCCACGTAAAGCGACGAATCCGGAAATGCCGCTCGGTGATCTCCCGATAGCGCGCAAGCTCCCGGGCAAGCGATGAAAAAAGCTTGATATTGATATTATTGGTAACCGTATCCGCGAGCTGGCCCGTAACCTCGGTGTCTACGGCGGCGGCCTGCAAATCGTATTTCAGCTTATAATTGGCCACCACATAATTTGCCGCAAAAAAGGCAACCAGCCATGCTGCCACCAAAATCCCGAGCAGCGAATGCCAGACCCAAAGCACCACCAGTGTCAGGAGAGAGCGCAGGATCATCGGGAAAAGGTCCAGATACATCCGGTCCGCGACAGACTCAAACGCATCCACGAAGCGATTCACCCGCCGCACGAGCGAGCCGGCAAAGCGATTCACGAAGAAACTGTACGAATGCCGGTGCAGATATTCAAAACACGCGTCCTCAAGATCGGCCATCACGCGCGGCTGGAAGAATCCGTTGCAGAATATCTCTATGCGGTAGCCCAGCCACGTCAGCATCCAGAGCCCGAAGATCTCGGCTACGATTCTGACCAGCCGCCCGGCCGCAGGCCCGTGCGGGTGAGACACCGCCAGCACATCAAAAAACCGCTTATAGAAAAACGGGATGATTGACTCAATCACCGTCACCGTGCCAAGCGATATGAGCATAATCGCAAGCGTGAGACGATAGCGCTTCCCATAGCGCCAGAAAATTTTAAATGTTTCCTTGGTTACTTTCCTCATGCCGCTCTTCATGTAACGGCGCAGAAACAAAACTATCCGGTACCCGCCGGAAGCCGACAGGTGCCGGATAGCCGTATCATACCACAACATTCGGTCTTATGCCGTAATGTATGGCAGGATCAGATCGGAATCGTTTCCTTTCATTCGGGGCCCTTTAGCCGTAGAGGCGGCTTCTTTAAGGAGGGCAAGAAGCAATCGTCAGAACCCCGAGTGAAAAGAAGCGCTGTTTTTTGAACGATGTTTATATTATACATCGCCAAAATCAAAAAGTCAATAGTCCCGATGGTAACCCCTCACACTCTCAACTCAAATACTCCCCGAAAAAGCTTGTTTGATAT
>CAYXAG010000098.1:0-2339 GCA_964462235.1 uncultured Candidatus Saccharibacteria bacterium | reverse complement strand
AAACACGTAGCCCGGCGCCAGGGACACCGGACGAATAACTTTTTTCCCTCTGCCAGGCGCCTTCGTAACGGGCAAGAACGCAGTGATATTCCTCCTGATAAGTTTTTGATACACTTGCTTGTCGTACTGCGGCCATACATTGAGCGCATACCATTGTTTTCCTGTCGCCGTCTCTCCCGTCTCGTTCATCCGTTTGCTCCTCTGATTGAGAGCAGATGCTTGCCGAAAAAAGAGCTTGTGCTCACCTCGCTGTTTTAGACATACCGCATCTCTTCAAATCTGTAAAGGGGTGTGGTAAGGTGCGTTTGTATGAGCGAGCAGGTGCTGTATCGTAAATATCGCCCGAGGGCGTTTGAGGAAGTGGTGGGGCAGCGCCATGTAACGGGTGCCATACAAAACGCCATTGCCACGGGTCGCGTGGCCCACGCCTATCTTTTTTCCGGGCCGCGCGGCATCGGCAAGACGACCGTCGCGCGTTTAATCGCCAAAGCGCTCAACTGCCAGAGCAAGAAAGACCGGCCGTGCAACGAGTGCATCATGTGCCGCGATTTCAACGAAGGGCGCGTCTTGGACGTCGTTGAAATTGATGCGGCGTCCAACCGCGGGATTGACGAGATCAGGGAATTGCGCGAAGGCGTTCGATTCGTCCCGGTGCGCGGGCAGTTTAAGACCTATATCATTGACGAAGTCCATCAGCTTACCAAAGAGGCTTTCAACGCGTTGCTGAAAACCCTGGAAGAACCTCCGAGCCACGCGGTTTTCATTCTTGCCACAACCGAGCTTGAAAAGGTTCCGGCAACCATTGTCTCGCGCACCCAGCACTATGATTTCCATCGGCCGACGGTAGGAGAGATCAGCGCGCGGCTGCTGGATATCGCCGCGCGGGAGGGGACCAAGCTGGACGAGGACGCCGCGGGTCTCATGGCGCTGGCCGCCGAAGGCGGCATGCGCGATGGGGAGTCCATTTTGGGTCAAATCATGGCCGTGGAGGATGAAAAAATCACGCGCAAAGAAGTGGAGGATGTGTTGGGTTTACCTCGGCGCGAAGCGATCAAGGCCATATTTGAGCACATCGCAAAAAAAGACGCCTTCGCCGCTCTGTCGCTCATACAAGCCATGCACGATTCCGGATATGATCTCGCGTATGCCTCCAAGCTGCTGGCGACCTATTTCCGTTCGGCCATGCTTTTGAAAACCGATCCTGCCCTCAAGCGATTTGCCGCATCCGGCCTGCTGCCCGATGAGTATGAGTGTATCGCCGCCCATCTCCCTTTGTTTACGCGCGAGTATCTGGCCGGCGGCATGAATGTGATTTTGCGCAATATGAACTCATTCAAAAAAAACCCCATCCCGCAGTTGCCTCTGGAGCTGACCGTGCTTGAATTGATGGAAGAGGGTAAAGAAAATATATAAAAATATTGCCGGGTCGTCTAATGGTAGGACTTGGGCCTTTGGAGCCCAGTATCTAGGTTCGAATCCTAGCCCGGCAGGATCCCTGTGACCCCTACCAGGACGGGTCAGGCGTCGTAATGCTTGATTCGTCAAGGTAGAAAATTCTGGTCGCAGAACTCGTCACAGATCCTGCATACCGGCTGAGTGCCGTATTCAAAGACGAAAAGTCCGCCTCACAAGGGCGGCTTTTCGTCTTCTAAAAATTAGGTGGACAAAATGCAAACTGTATGGCAAGATACCGATAGAAACTGATTCCTATTTCTCTAAGAGAGGGGGACGACTATGCGTCTTAGAGGATTGCGTGATATAAAGACCCACGGTAGTCTTGCCCGGGAAGGACGATTGATCAGTGTGGCGAGAAATCTGCATAGAGTAGGAAGCTGCGAAAGTGAAGGCGGAACTATAGCGGATGGTTGGAGTATAGAACGACATATTTATCCAAAGAAAAAACCAGCCAGTTCTCGCTCAACGGCTGTAACATCTTTGCATCGTGAGCTCTTTTTGGAGAATAAAGTGCGCCTGTATCAGGTCGAGGTTATCCGAGATTTTCTGCGGGAAATGCGTCAAGCCATAGCTGAAGGAATTCCTGTGGCAGCGGGCGAACTGAAACGACTTGAGAAGAGACTTGTTGAGTTAGAAATTGGATAAATGAAGTCCGCTGAGAAATCAGCGGCCTTTCGTTTCTTCAGCAAAAATCGAATATCGAAAATCTATTTTCTGGCATATTTTTTATCAACGATTTCTTTTGCCATCTCCATGTCGCGGATGGCTTGAGGGGAGAGCTGATATTTCGCGCGGAGATATTGGGCAAGCTCCGGCAGATCGTCCTCATGGCTGTCGATAAAGCCGGCTTCTTTGAGCATCGCTGACACCGGGATGCCGTAGAA
>CAYXAG010000097.1:0-2471 GCA_964462235.1 uncultured Candidatus Saccharibacteria bacterium | reverse complement strand
ATAATTATATCGCACTCCTCGATTCACCCGAGGAGGTTCGGCGCAAAAAAAACACTGCCGTGACCGATTCCGAAAAACAAGTGCGCTATGACGAAGACAAGAAACCCGCCATTACTAATCTTATGCGGATTTACCGCACGTGCAGTGGCCTAAGCTTTGATCAGATCGAAAAGCACTATCGCGGTAAGATCTACACGGACTTCAAAAATGATCTTGGCGAACTGCTGGTTGAAAAGCTCACTCCTCTCCAGAATAGATACCGCGAACTCGCAAGAGATAAAAAACAAGTGCTCGCTATTCTCCGCGCAGGCGCCGATCGCGCGAACGAAATCGCGAATAAAACTCTTCGCAACGTTCAAGAAAAAATCGGCTTTATCCTCGGATAATACTACGCTCCCACGGGGAATCGAACCCCGGTTTCATGGATGAGAACCATGTGTCCTGGACCACTAGACGATAGGAGCTGCCGAAAAAATATAACATTTTTTTACCCATCACGCAACCAATTCTTCATTGGGCGTTACCTTTTCCACTCAAGGATTCCGGGGTATGAGTCCGGGCGTCGGATTTCGCGACGAAGGGACGTTGGATCTTTGCCCGAAATATTCATCTCGCCAGGCGCGATCGGGCCGAAGCCGCGCTCATTCAGTAAATACAGATAACCGATGTCAGCCGGATCAAGCCCCATCAGATACGCGGCAAGCGCGTCTGCGACAACTGGATTGAACGATGCGACAAGCCACCCCAGATCTACCTGCGTTCCGGAGCCGGGACCGTTGCCCTCCATCGCATTGGTGCCGTCAATGACCAGATTCGGATGCACAAAAATGCGCCTCGCCTCTCTGATGCGACTTTGAAATATATCGCCAAGCATGGTCAGCGCACGCCGAACCATATCCCTGCGATCATGTCCAGTTATGATGACTGCGCTGTTTTCCATCGGCAATGGTATCGCGATTAATTGCTCGCTCCCTGCTTCAGCAAATTTATAATATCCGGAAAAGGGATATGTATTGTTTTCACTTCGCTGCGCTTTTTCATCTCGATACTCCCCTGCTCCACGGTTTTTCTGCTCACCACCAGGCGCAGAGGTATGCCAATCAGATCCGCGTCCGCAAATTTTTCCCCTGCGGTTTTGTCGCGATCGTCATAGAGTACTTCAATGCCCGCCGCGACCATGTCATGATACCACTTCTCGGCGTTTTCATGTCCGCCATCGAGCGCGATCAGATAAACCTGGAACGGCGCTACCGACTCCGGCCAGACAATGCCTTTTTCATCGTGATGCTTCTCCGCAACCGCGGCCATGCTCCGTCCAATACCGATACCGTAGCAGCCCATGTAGAACGGTCGGTCTTTTCCTTCGGCGTCGGTATAGACCGCGCCTTTCATTTTGCTTGAGTAGTGAAGCCCGAGCTGAAAAACATTGCCGACCTCGATCCCCTTTTTCTCAACAAGCCGGCCTTGGCCTGCCGGCGCCATGTATCCTTCTTTGGCAAGCGCAATGTCATAAAACTTCTCCGGTTCCGCAATGTCCCGGCCGAAGTTGATGTTGATGGAATGGTAATCGGTGCGATTGGCGCCGCATTCGAAATTTTTCCGGTTCTGTAGGGAGTCGTCCATGATGACTTTCACCTCTTTCGGGAGATTGAAGATTCCAGCGTATCCCACTTTGGCTCCGGTTACTTTTTCCACGATTTCGGGCCGTGCCAAAGACAGCGTTGTCGAGCCCACCGCATTTTTTAACTTTATCTCGTTGATATCATAGAGCCCGTTGATCGCCGCCGCGACCACCTCGCCTTTTTCCGTCTCAAACAAAATGGTCTTGGTAGTTTTTTCAACCGGAATGTTCAAAAACTTTGCGAGCTCCGCAACGCCAATGGTGCCCTCTCCCTCAATGTCTTCCCGCGCCATCATCTCCTCATCGCTCTGATCACGATATTTCTCAAATTTCGCAACGTCCTCGTGCGCCGCATACGACCCGTTGGATGTTGTGAAATAGCGGCTCTCTCCGGCATCCGATTCAACAATGAACTCATGGCAGTATTCACCCCCGATATAGCCGTTATCGGCCTCAACTATGGCGGCCTCAAGGCCGAGGCGGTTAAATATCCGCGAGTACGTTTTTTTCATTTTTTCATACTCGCGCCGGAAATCTTCCTCGTCCGCATGAAAAGAGTATCCGTCTTTCATAATAAACTCACGCACGCGCAGCAGTCCTCCGCGCGCACGCAGCTCATCCCGAAATTTCGGAGAAAACTGATACAAATGAAACGGCAGATCACGGTAACTGATCGTAAATTTTCTGATCAGATCAACGAACATCTCCTCTGCAGTCCCCCCGAGCGCGAATTCACCGCCTCTCCGATCTTTCACCTTCATGAGCTCGAACCCGGTCGTGTTTGTCCGGTTGGTCTCCTGCCACAATTCGAGCGGATGCAAAATGGGCGCCACCATCTCCTGCGCCCCGG
>CAYXAG010000096.1:699-2472 GCA_964462235.1 uncultured Candidatus Saccharibacteria bacterium | reverse complement strand
ACCGCCATGGAACCGACATTGCCGAACACCGCATCGCGAATGTTTTCCTGCAGCTGCTTGATGAATTGGTGGGCCACGATCAGATTGAGACGGTACTTGCGCGCCTCAGAAAGAATGGTCGCGATCGAGTCCGTGGTAAAGTTCTGGAACTCATCGATATAGAGATAGAAATCAGCCCGATCTTCCTGATTTTCAATATCCACGCGCGAGAGCCCGGCAACAAGAAGCTTGGATACGATCACCATACCGAGCAGGTTTGCGTTGAGATCGCCAATAAGGCCCTTAGAGAGATTTACGAGTAAAATTTTCCGGTTGTCCATGACATCGCGAAAGTTGAATGCCGATTTCGGCTGGGAGATGATCGGGCGCACGTATTCGTTGAGAATAAACGGCGCAAACTTTGAGGTGATGTAGCCGGACATATTGGGAAGCGACCACTCGCCTGACATTTTTTCTGCCTCGTACCGCCAGAAGCGCACGATCTCCGGATTGGTTTCGCGCCCGAGCTTGTCGTCGCGATATTCTTTATCCGCAAACACGCGGGAGATTTCAGCAATGGTGGGAATCTCGTGATCATAATCGTCGAGGAGCAGCATGAGCGTGTTCTTAAAAAACTTTTCGAAAATGGGGCCAAATGCTTCGGGCAGGTCTTTGTAGATCATTTTGAGGATTTTGAAAAAGTCGTCAATCACGAATGATTTTTGCTGGGGCTGGGCCGGATCGATCTCGAGCATGTTCAGGCCAAGGGGACGCGCCACATCGCCCGGATTGAACACGATCACATCATTGGCGCGGCTTTTGGGGACCAATGCCAAAATGTCATCGACTAATTCTCCGTGCGGATCAATCACGGCAACGCCTTCGCCTATTGCGATATCCTGTTCGATCAGATTTTTCATGAACGTGGATTTTCCGGTGCCGGTCTGCCCGATGGTGTAGAGATGGCGGCGCCGGTCTTCCCGCTGCATGCGTATGAGTTTTTCCTGTCCGCGAAATACGTTTTTCCCAAGCACAATCCCGCTTGCAGGAAGATCCGCGGGCGGCTCTGCGGATTTTGCTTTGAGCGATAACACGCGCGTTGCCGACGTGGTCGGCAACGGGAAATGGTAGGTACTCGCGAGTTCTTCGGTTGAAAGATAGGCAGTATTTTTTTCATCAAAAAGCCGGAATGAGTAGTCGAAGATCAGCCGCTTGAGCGCGCGTCCGGTTGCTTTGACGGGCTTAAACGCATTGAGGTCCGGTGAGGCAAGCTGGACAAATGAGCTTTGCGCGTCTTCAAGAATTTGCGCAGCGCGCATTTCGTTTGGCGCGGATGCCACGATCCGGATATTGGCGTCGAAGCTCGGCTGGGATGATTTCGCAACAACCGCCTTGACGAGTTCCTCATGGTAGGGCGTGACCGGCCGGGGTTTCTCTTCGGCTTTTTTCTGCTCTTCCGATTTTGATTTTCCTATGAGAGAATCGAAATCTTTGAGAAACTCGTTTTTTTTGCCGCGACTCAATGCTTCGTAAAACGATCTCCCCTGCTGAATCTCTTTTGAGACCTTGGCAGCGAGATTTTTCCATTTCTTGCTTTGCGCCGGACGTATCAGGACCTGGATCGCGGCGCCTTCACCTTCCTCCTGAAGTTTGGACATGGCGGTCAGGATCTGTCCCAAAGGATCAGCTTCAAGTTTCTGATACGTGCGCAGCGGGAGCACCGGGTGGCGCTCAAGCTTCAGATACGAGCCAGCGGATGCGCCCTGACTGCCGAAAATATTATAGTCCTTGCTG
>CAYXAG010000096.1:0-689 GCA_964462235.1 uncultured Candidatus Saccharibacteria bacterium | reverse complement strand
CTGCGGCTAACCTCCGCAGTCGGATACAGGCCGAGAATCTGTTTTTCGATAATGGCTTCGTACGCTTTGGGCACGGCAACGTAGAAGTGGATCTCCTCGCCGACATGATGCACGGCCATCTCAAGACAGATGTAGGGATCGCCATAGAGAAACTTCGTCCACCCGGTCGAGTGAAAATTCGCAAACGACGAATAGAGCTGCTCGGCAACACCCAGCATTTCCTTTTCCTTTTTTTGCTCCTGGCCTTCTCTGGAAACCGGATCGCGCGGCATTTTGACCGAGAAGAGCGCCATATTGAGCCCGCGCGTAACCCGGCCTTGCTCCCGCATCTGTCTGAAAAAAATACAGCCGGCAATGAAGAGGGCGGTACCGAAGATAAGTGTGACGATGATATAGAGCATAGATCAAATTTTCTCAAGCTTCCCGGTCTGAACCAGATGGTCGTAGAGTTCATCAACCATCATGTCGTGGAATGCATCGGTCAGTGCGGCGTTCTGCGTTGCTTTGGCACGCGCGATCGCCTCGTTGAGCGATTTTGAAAAAGCAAGCTCAACCAGCTCCTGCACTTTGGCGTGCAGATCGTCGGATGCGTATGAGGGAACCTTGTGCGCCTGCGGAGCTGGCTGCGGCACAGGCTGCCCTTGCGCCGTACTCGTCTGCTGCGCCGCGGGTTGCGCTCCCGGCGCCAC
>CAYXAG010000095.1:0-2521 GCA_964462235.1 uncultured Candidatus Saccharibacteria bacterium | reverse complement strand
TACGATACTCAAATATCTCCTGGCTGCAGACGCACTCATCTATCTTCCGCCCCGCGAGAAATTCTTTTTGTATGAGACCTCGCCCATGAAATTGTTTGAGTATATGGCGGCCCAAAAGCCGATCATCCTTGCTGACTACCCGTCGCTTCGGGAGGCCTTGGACACGGACGAGGCGTTCTTTGTGGATCCTCGGGATCGGGTTGCGGTTGGAGAGGCGATCCGCAGAGCAGTATCGGGCGAGGATGCGGCTCGGCGCGCTGCCGCGGCCTATGAGCGCGCGCGGACAAACACATGGGACGCACGTGCGCAAAAGATTTTAGAGATCGCTCAAGCCCTCTGACATGGAAAAAATTCCCTGCAGCGTGGAGATCCTTACCAGAAACAGCGCCCGCACCATTGCGCGGTGCCTGGAAAGCGTTGCGGAATTTGACAATGTGATCGTGCTGGACGGCGGGAGCACAGATCAAACCCGCGAGATTGCCGAGTATTTCGGAGCGCGCGTTCTGGACCAGCAGGATCAACAGGGTAGAGATCAGCCGATCACCGATTTTTCCGCCGTGCGCAATCGCGGCCTTCAGGCCGCGCGTCACGAATGGTTTTTGTATCTTGATTCCGACGAATATTTAAGTCCCGAGTCGGTGCGCGAGATCCGCTCACTGGTTGCATCCGTCCTGCCGTCTGCGTTTGTGTGGCGTATGCCCCGTATGTATGTACACGGAGGGCGTGTTATTTCTTGCTCATTGGGATATCCCAATACCCAGACTCGTTTTTTCCACCGCAGCCACGTACGCGAATTCATCAAGGCCGTACACGAGCGGATTGACGCCGGGCCGGAGGAGACGATTGCGACTCTCCGACATCCGACCTATGTGCCGCTTGCCTCTGTCGGCGAGCTTCGCAAGAAAGCGAAGCAATATCTTGCCATGGAGGATTTGCGTATGACCGGACTCTCCCGCAAGGTCATTGCGCGTAAAATCTGGCATACGGCGCTGGTGCTTGTCCGAAACGCAATCCATGTCCGCAAGGTTATAGTGTGCAGGGGGAGGCGACTCCCATTTATTTATGAGTGGCTCCGGTTTGAATACCACCTGAAACTCCTGGCGCTCCTGGTGCGTCGCTTGGTGACGGGCCGGAGATGATCTAGCCGTATGAAAAAACTTATCTACGTATCGCACTGGCGCTATCCTTCAGCAAAAGTAAATCCGCGCGTTGCCATGCGCACCTGCGAGGAATTTGCCCGGAAAGGATTTGATACCGAGCTTTGGATTCCCCGGAGGCGCAATCCGCAGTTTCGCGGTATGGATCCGTTTGCCTACCACCGGATCCAGAAGAATTTCGTCATCCGGCGCCTGGCGGTCCTGGACCTCTACGGGATTCTGCCCGGAGACCTCCCGTTTTACGCGCTCGTGGGGACATTTGCCGTGTCTGTTTTCTTCTACGCGCTCATGCGGGGAATTGTGCGAAGCGCCATTTTTTATTCCCTGGACCTGCGCGACATGGCGCTTCTGCACACAGTCAACGCGCGTGTTTTTTACGAAATCCACGATTATTACAAAACGCCGGTGCATTGGCTCAATCGTTTTTGTTTTCTTCGCGCGGCCGGGCTGATTACGACCAACCGCATGAAATTGGACGCGATAGAAAAAGAATTCGGGCGGCCCGCGCCAACCATGCTCCACAAGCCCAATGCCGTGGACACCTCGGTATTTCGCACTTCCATTTCGCGCCAAGACGCCAGAGCCGCCTTGAACCTGCCGCAAGATCAGATCATTATCCTCTATTGCGGACAGGTGCTCTTGTGGAAGGGTGTCGCAACGCTCCTTGACGCGCATGAGTATCTGGACCCGGGCGAATTTATTTATTTCAATGTGGGAGGAGATGAAAAAGCCGCACTGAAGGAATTTAAGGAGAGGTATCAGGAGACCGGCGCCCAAAATATCGTGATTGCCGAAGGTCAGACTCACAGTGTGATCCCGTTGTGGCTGCGCGCCGCAGACGTTTTGATTCTGCCCAATACGGCCAAGGATCAAGCGTCCAAATACGAGACGTCTCCGGTAAAGCTGTTTGAATATATGGCATCGGGCCGGCCGATCGTGGCATCCGACCTCCCGTCCATCCGGAATGTCGTGGACGATACCATGGTATGGTTTTTTGAGCCGGATAATCCCGAATCGCTCGCCGAGCAGATTCACGCCGCTTTGCAGGGCCCCGATGCGGCTGCCCAAAAAAGCCGCCGTGCGCAGGACGAGGCGGAAAAATATACGTGGGATCGGCGCTTCGGCGATATCATGCGGTTTATGGATATGCGGCTGATCTGCGATTGACAAGGAGCCCCGGAGTCTTTATCTTAGATTAAGAAACTGTCTAAGGAAGTCATTATGTTTTTTTGGCACCGTTTCTATGCATACTATCATTAAAGAAGATATTGCGGCGATCGTCTCGGCCATACGGGACGAAGCCCATGCGTTGGAAGGAAAACGGGTTGTCGTGGTGGACGATTCGATCGTCCGTGGAACGACCT
>CAYXAG010000094.1:0-2523 GCA_964462235.1 uncultured Candidatus Saccharibacteria bacterium | reverse complement strand
ATGAGAACATTGCGCCACGAAGGCTGCTCAAGAAATTGCAGCAGTGCGGCAATGCCGATAAAAAATCCCCATGCGGCGCCGATGTCCGTGGTGACATACCTGCCGTGGGCCAGAATCGTGGGCGAGAACGCAAACAGGATCAGGGAAAGCAGGGCGGCAGACCGCCCGAATCGTTTTTGTGTCCAGAGAAAAACCACCCAGCCCAACAGCACCGTCAGTATCAAAAACGGCATTCGCGCCCAGAAGATGATGCGATCCGCATCGTTGCCTGATTCGTACAGAAACCGAGCTCCTTGCGCCCACTGGCCGTTTACGTCTTCTTGCCATGCGGCGGTATCAAGCGGGAAATGCGGCCGCGCAAATATCAGCATGGAAAGCCCGGCCAAATCCTTGAGAAGCGGCGGATGTTCGGGGTTTAGGCGATAATCGCGCTGGGTAATGTAGCTGAATCCGGCGGGGATGTGCGCCAGCTCGTCCATGATCGCCGCATCGCCTCGCGCCGAGACGAACATCAGAAGGAACATGATACAGAGGACGCCTGCAGCGACAAGAGGTGTTTTTTTCATTGAGACGGGTTCGCGTAATTTTGTAATACCAGAAAGTCACCCGGAATCCATTCTTTGAATTCGGGATACCGGCGCATGATTTCGTGGACCAGCGCCAAATCTTTGGGATTCAGAACCGCGATAAGGGTTTTGCTGCCTCGGGGCCGGGCAATGCCGGAGACGATGTCCGGGCCGGCTAGATAGACGAGGTTCGCTTTTTTTTGTCCTTCTTCACGGAACGTATCGGTGGCGAACATGACGGTTTGCGCCGATATCGGGACGCCCCGCGCCAATTTTCCGGACTGGTTGACCGCCACATATTTTTTTATGCTCGGGTCCAGGCGCGCCAAAAATTTCCCCAAGTGCCAGGAGCCGGTGTCAAACGCGTCGTAGGTGCGCTTGTTATCCGCCCATGAAAAAAAATAGGTTTGATACGTGGCCAGAGGAATGAGTAGGAGTGCTAAAAGAAAAAGGAACACCAGCTCCCGTTGGATGCGTGACAGTTGCGCCGCATATCCGGGAGCGGCCTGTTTTTGTTTCTCCAGCAATCCGAGTACAAAGGAGCCCAATGTGGTAGCGCCCCATGAGGCAAGTATCATGACCGGCGGTATCATGCCGATGGCGCGCAGAGCATGGGGGATTCCTTCGTGAGTGAGTATCTCGGGCAGCATCATGAATATCAGCCATGACAGAAGCAAGGCGGCAGAGAATACACGTTCTTTTCTCCGCAGGATGAGGGCCCCAAGAGCCACCATGAGCCCGCCCGCAAAAAGTGCCGCAACAAGAGGATGCAGCTGGGGCTGGCAGGCATAATTGTGCCGCCAGTTGCAGTCGCCCGCCACAAAAAACATTCCGGCGGTTTTGAGCGTGGACAGGGCGAGCTCTTTGAACGGGGAGGGCATGGAGAATACGGACACATCATCGGCGCGGCTGGAGAAATCTTGCGGATGGCGCAGGAAGTAGACGCCGATAGGCAGAGCCACCATGAATGTGATTGAAAGAAAGAGCACTATGGCATGCGGAGTCGCAAGCCGGTTTTGTTCTTCTGGGCCTTCTCTTTCCTGCAAGCTGTGTTTTTTTCCGTCCCGCCATTGTCGCCAGTACCGGATGAGCGGTACAGCCGCGACAAAAATCATAAAGCGATAGGCGATGTAGGTATAGAATCCAAGACCCCCGACGATGCCTGCCAAGATAAGAGCTGCGCGCTTTCCGGTGCGCAGCCCCCGGAGCAAGAAATATATGCCGAAAGACGCTGCCGAGGGTAGTATGATGGCGCGAAACCCGATGCGGGAAAAATTGAGGTGCCAATAGGAAGTCGCGAGAAAAAATGCGGCGAGCAATGCGATACACTCCGAATGAAGAATTACGAATAATGAATTAGGGGATGATGATTCGCCCCCATAATTCCTAATTCTTAATTCATAATTTCCGAAGAGTTCTTTTGCAACGAGATACACACCAAAAATCGTAAGAGTGCCGATCAGCGAGGAGACGATACGCAGCGCCCAAGGTTTGGCGCCGAACGCCGCTACCGAAATAGCTTGCAGATTGATAAAAAGCCCCTCGCGGCCGCTGTTCTCCGGATAGAATACTTTGAACTGTCCGGTTGCGAGCACCTCCAGGGCATTATTTCCGTTCATGGCCTCATCCGGATACAGCCCCAGCGGAATTTCGGTGATGCGCCAGAAGCGTAGGAACGCGCCCAGCGCGATAATCGCAAGCAACGCGACAAGATATTTTCTCTGCATTGCTTTTGATTATACACAGAGTGACTTTAAACGAGTATCTTGACAAGATAAGTTATCTATGATACTATTTTTTATAGTTCGGCTATGGCCTCGCCGTGAGAGTCAAACAGCTGAAAAGAGTAGTTCCTCACATTTCGGGAGACAGAAAGATGAAGACGCTCGTGAAGTTGTCTGTAGGGGACTGTCGCCCAACCCAACTTTTGAACAAAAAGCAAAGAAGTCGAGTAACT
>CAYXAG010000093.1:0-2533 GCA_964462235.1 uncultured Candidatus Saccharibacteria bacterium | reverse complement strand
CGCTGCGGGCGGCCCTCTCCCCCTCCGTGCGGATGATCAACCGGGTTCATCGCCGATCCGCGAACCGTCGGGCGAATGCCCCGATGGCGCGAACGGCCTGCGTTGCCTCCGGTCATCAGGCTGTGCTCGGGATTGGAAAGCGATCCGATTGATGCCCAATTCTCGCTGCGGATCTTCCGTATTTCCTTGGAAGGCAGCTGCAAGAGTGAGTATCCTTGTTCCTGCGCAAGCACTACCGCGCCCACGCCGGCGGATCGCGCCATCTGCGCACCGTGTCCCTGATAAATCTCGATATTAAAAATCATGGTGCCCACCGGGATGCGGCCAATAGGCATACGATTACCCACCTCAATGGGCGCTGATTCAGACGTAATGATTTCGCTTCCTGCTTTCATTTCGCGGGATGCAAGCACATAGCGCTTCGCGCCATCGCGATACTGGATCAAGGCAATAAAACAGGATCGGTTCGGATCGTATTCAAGAGACATTACCTTTGCTGACATATCTTTCTTGTCGTATACAAAATCAATCTCCCGCCACAATCGCTTGGCGCCGCCTCCTTTATGGCGCGTGGTAATGCGGCCATCCGAGTTGCGCGCGCGCGCGCGATAAAAGCCCGACACAAGTGATTTTGTCGGTTTCGTGTTCGTCAAAATCTTCTTCCATTCGATGGTTTCCATCTGACGACGCGCTGGTGATGTAGGATTATGCTGCTTCATAATTATTCAATCTCAATTGTCTGGCCCTCGGCGATCGTGGCATACGCCTTTTTGATTCCGGGTTTTCGTCCGACTCGAGCCCCGCGGCGTATTTCTTTTCCGCGGATATTCACCACCCGGACATCAGCTACCTTCACGCCATACCGGCTTTCCACTGCCCTCTTAATCTGTATTTTGTTGGCATCAGGATGTACCGCAAATACATACGTCCGGTCGTTCCCCGCCGCCGCGGTTTTTTCCGTGATGTGGGGATGGCGCAATATGCCGATGTGTCCCGCGCTCTGCATCTGTGCACGCTCAACTGCCATCGTCTCAGACGTTTCAGGATTTTCTTTTTTGCTTTTCTTGAGAAATGCCATAGTTTTATTTTTGTGCCGATGCGAATGATTCGATTGCCTGCTTTGACACTACCATATATTTATATTGCAGCACTTCATGCGCATTCAGGTTCCGGGCAAGATTAACGCCCACGTACGGAAGGTTTCGCAGCGCGCGGCGCGTCTTATCATCGCGTCCGGCCAATGCCACCAATGCGCCATTGCCTTTCCTCATGCGGCCAAAATTGTCCTGATGTATGAGATTTGCAAACATCTGGGCTGCTTGTTTTGTCTTTGCCTCGGGAAACGCAAGCCCATCAATCACCACCAGTTCGGCATCGCGCACTTTTGCCGACAGTACGGTAAAAAGCGCTTTTTTTGCCATTTTTTTATTGATCTTCTTTTTAAAATTCTTTTCCGTCAGAGGGCCATGCGTCACGCCTCCGCCCTTCCAAATCGGTGATCGGATGGAACCGTGCCGCGCGCGTCCGGTTCCTTTCTGGCGCCACGGCTTTCTGCCTCCCCCGCGCACTTCCCGGCGATCTTTCGCGTGTGCCGTATGCACGCGCATGTTTGCATTCTGCCCCATAACTACCTGATTCACCAAATCGGCATTCCACTTCAAACCAAAAACTCCTTCCGGCAATTCTACGGTTCCTGCTTTTTCTCCCTTTGTGTTGTAGGTAGTTACATGCATAATTTATCCTTTGATTTCGAGAAGCGTTCCTCGTCTTCCGGGGACTGCTCCTTTGATGGCGAGCATGTGATTCTGGGCATCCACTTTCACAATCTGCACATTACGGGTCGAAATGCGCACCCCGCCCATGCGGCCTGCCATGCGCATGCCTTTCGGCACGCGTCCTCCCGCGCGCCCGCCTCCTCCGATTGATCCCGGCTGGCGATGCGCGTGCTTCACGCCGTGCGTTGCCGGAGCTCCGGCAAATCCGTGGCGCTTCACAACTCCCTGAAATCCTTTTGATTTTGAAATGCCGCTCACGCGCACCATGTCGCCTTCCGCAAATACGGAGACATCGAATGACGCGCCGCGCTCAAGCGCTGCCGGTTCTTTCAAGCGCAGCTCGCGTACATAGCGGAAACTGCCAAGTTCTTTGAAGTGTCCAATCTGCGGTTTTGCGATGCGCGATTGCTTTCGTTCTCCCGCGCCAAGCTGGATCGCGTCATAGCCGTCTTTATCTTTGGTCCGTACCTGAATGGCAATATTCGGAGTTGCCCGAATAAGCGTCACCGGCACTACATTGCCTGCGGCATCAAAGATTTGTGACATATTTACTTTTTCTCCGAGCAGAAATTTCATACATTCATTTCTAAACGTAATTGAATTACGGGCACCCTTTCTTGGTGCTTAGAAAGAATACTATTCACCACAGGCGACAACCCGATGGTTGAGTGTGAATCACTCAAGATCCTCCACGATAATTTCTTTTCAGAAACAATCGCGGAGGAGACTTGAAAAATCCAACAACAGATTATTTTTTG
>CAYXAG010000092.1:0-2681 GCA_964462235.1 uncultured Candidatus Saccharibacteria bacterium | reverse complement strand
GGTTGGTCTCCTATCTACCACAGGCGTTGATACTTGAGAGGGGTCGTCCCTAGTACGAGAGGACCGGGATGAACGAACCTCTGGTGTACCAGTTGTCGCGCCAGCGGCATCGCTGGGTAGCTATGTTCGGAAGCGATAAGCGCTGAAAGCATCTAAGCGCGAAGCGCGCCTCAAGATAAGGTATCGCAGATCCGTAGGAGATGACTACGTTGATAGGCCGCAGGTGTACGGCGAGTAATCGCTTCAGCCGAGCGGTACTAATAGATCGTTCTATCCGGTAGTAGATTTTGACGATGTTCAACATACATTTGTGTGCAGCGGTTTCCCGGTGATTTAGTGCGGCGTGGCCTACCCGTTTCCATTCCGAACACGGAAGTAAAAGCGCCCTACACCGATGATACTTGGACTAAATTAAGTCCTGGGAAAGTAGGTTTTGCCGGGATACCGCTGCGCACAAAGACGCGTGAGCGGGCAAGCCCGCTCTTTGAGACCCTTACAAAACTCCCTTTCTTGCTGCAATTTGGCGACGAAGAAGAGTTTTGTAACGGTCTCTTTTTGTTTTGCCCCGTAGTGTGATACGATGGCGGTATGTTTTCGTGGCGCGCAAAGAGGCAACTTGCGGTCCTTGCGATCATGAGCGCGGTGATCGGCTTTTTTATATTCCGTTTGGTATCGCATCTTGGGCCCGGTCCCACCTGTTTTGACGGGGTACAAAATCAGGGGGAGGTCGGGGCGGATTGCGGAGGCCCGTGCGAAGCGTGCGAGTTGCGCAATCCCAAGCCCCTTTCCATTTTCTGGGCGCGGGCGGCTCGCGCCTCTCCCGGCGTTTTGGACGGTGCGGCGTTGATTGAGAATCCGAATGAGACTTTGTCTTCGGCGGCCGTGAATTACCAGTTCACTTTTTTTGACGAGATCGGAGAGATTGCCCGTCGCGCGGGCACGACGTTTGTGTATCCGCAGGAACGGTTCTATGCGGTGGAGCCCGCGATTGCGACGGTGCGAGTTCCGACGCGGATTGAATTTAAAATTACCGGTGTCACGTGGCAGATCGCCCGCTTCCGCGCGCCGGTATTCATCGTAGAGCGCCGTGAGTACTCGGTACGCAAATCCGACACCGGAAATCAGGGGGTGGTGGAAGCGCTCGTCACCAATACCGCATCTGTCGGCTTCAGGGCCATGGAAACATCGGTGGTGGTCTTTGATCTGGATGGGAATCTGATCGGCGTCAATCGCGTGCTCAACGAGAATGTGGAAGCCGGCAGCTCGGTCAGCGTGGTTTCCATCTGGCCCACCCAGCTTCCGGGCAAAAGTTTCGCGATTGACGTAAGGCCCCGGATAAATCTTTTTGCCTCCGATGCGGTCCTGAAGCCCTAGTAAAAGCCCTTGATGATACGAATTTTTCTGTCAGAAATACGCCGTTATGACTGGTTTCTCATCGGGGCGGTTCTTTTGTTGATGGGGCTCGGATTCCTGTCTTTGTTTAGTTTGTCTGCGGTTTCTTCTTTTCCTTTTTTCCGGCGCCAGATTTTTTGGGCATGCCTGGGGATCATTTTTTTCTTTTTTTTCAGCGCCGTTGATTTCCGGATTTTCAGGTTTTCCACTGTGGCGGTTTTTATTTTATACGCGATCAGCGTTCTCCTGCTCGGCGCGGTCCTGATTGCCAAAGTAAGAATCAGGGGTGCTGCTTCGTGGCTCTTCCTGGGGGGACTCACGCTTCAGCCGGTGGAGATCGCAAAAATCGCGCTCGTGATTCTTCTTGCCAAATTTTTTTCCAAGCGGCACATTGAGATTTATCGCGTCCAGCATCTTGCGGTCTCGGGCTTGTATGTGGCTATTCCGGCTGCCTTGGTCTTGTTGCAGCCCAATCTGGGATCTGCCATTGTACTGGTGTTCATCTGGCTTGCGGTGGTGGTTTTTTCCGGCATGAAATTGCACCATTTTCTTTTTTTGGTGGCGATTGCGGGGGTGCTCGCATGGGGTGGGTGGCATTTTGCGCTGCACCCGTATCAGCAGAGGCGCATCACATCCTTCATTGATCCGTATGCCGATCCCAAGGGCGGCGGGTATCAGATGATTCAGTCCATGATCGCCATAGGATCGGGCCGCGTATGGGGCAAAGGCCTGGGGTACGGATCCCAATCCCATTTGCATTTTTTGCCCGAGCCGGAAACCGATTTTATTTTTGCGACCTACGCCGAAGAATGGGGATTTGTGGGAAGTATGGTGCTGCTGGCTGCTCTGGCGATGTTACTCTGGCGGATTATCCGGATCGGGATAGAAGCGCATGATAACTTTTCGCGTCTCTATTCTATCGGGTTTGCGGCACTTGTCTTCAGCCAGAGTTTTATTCATATCGCCATGAATATGGGGGCGCTTCCCATCACCGGCATCACTTTGCCGTTTGTCTCCTACGGCGGATCAAGCTTGGTAACACTCCTTGCCGGCGTAGGGATTTTGCAAAATATCAGGATGAATGCACGCAGCGAGGTGGAGTGATTCGCTCGCCGGTTCTGTTCTCTCGGGGAGCCACTCCAAAAAGCGGTTTTGTCCGGGCGGTTGTAACGAGCCGAGGTAATAAAAAGCAGTACTGGCGGGTGCGCGGTACTGCTGTTTTTGTTTTCCTTGTCGCGGACAAAGAATTTTTGTTACGCGGCGATTGCTTCCGTAAATTCGGAGAAGCG
>CAYXAG010000091.1:0-2723 GCA_964462235.1 uncultured Candidatus Saccharibacteria bacterium | reverse complement strand
GATCGGGAAACCGGCGAGATCCTGTTTGAAAAAAATAAGACAGACACCCTTCCCGTCGCATCCATCACGAGGCTCGTGACAGCTCTGGTGGCCAAGGAGCGTATTGATTCGTCCAAGACTCTTATTGTCGGGAATGAGGCGTTGCGCGTCTACGGCAATGCCGCCGGACTGATCAGAGGCGAGACCTTTCGCGCCGATGAGCTTTTGTACGGCATGATTTTGCCTTCCAGCAACAATGCCGCCAAGATGTTTGAACTTGCGGTGCCCGGATTTATCGCGCACATGAACGAGACGGCAAAAAAGATCGGCATGCGGCGCACGTTTTTTGACGATTCCAGCGGCCTTTCCCAAAATAATGTTTCCAGCGCCGCGGATCTCTTCGCTCTTCTCTCCTATCTGGATACGGCGCACCCCGAGATCCTGGCGATCAGCGAGCAGAAGACGCATACCGCCAAGTCTCTCAACAAGCTCAAAACGCATGTCTGGATCAATATCAACTGGCCGCGCGGAGATAAGCGGTTTCTGGGCGGCAAGACCGGTTTTACGGATGATTCCCTCCAGACTATGGCCGGCATCTATAGTGTGCGCGCAAGCGAATATGGCGGCCGCAGAATCGCGGTCATCGTGCTGGGCTCCCGCAGCCGCGTGGCAGACATCCGTTCCATCATCGGGTATCTGGAGCGAAACTATGTGTATGGATTCGTCTCTTCGCCGGACAGAACGAAATTGCATCCCGTCGCATCGTCGGCCGCGGATCTGTATGAAGCCGGAAATCAAATCTTCCGGCCGTAACGGTTACGGCCGGAAGATTTTTTTGCGGATGCTGATTTTGCGAATGGTGCGGGATTTATTTTTTGAGGGTGCTGCCAAGAAGTATCGCGTTTGCCCAGTACAGTCCCGTGGGGCTGTCGGGCAGGAGGTCGTAGGTCGCGCTGTCCCCGTATGAGACAACATCAGCGCTGCGGACGTAGGAGCCGTCATAGGCGTCTCCCGCTTTCAGCTCTCCGACGGTGGTGCCGTCTGCTGTCGGGTGGCCGGACGACGCCCATACTTCGCGTCCATCTGCGAGGACCAGATGTATCACCTGATGATTTGTAGGTACCGGAGTATGCGATACGGCGACAATCGTGGTTGCGATTTTCCGACTGTGCGCATCCTCTGACCATACGCTCATGCCGGGCTGCAGATTTTTTACATTGACGTCTCCGTGCGGTGTCGCAATCATGGTGTTGGAGGCAAGGCAGATGGGGCAGATCCGCTGGTATCCTTGCAACCGGCAGAAGTACGGAGGAGGCGGCTCGTCGCGTCGCGCGATCGGCGGTCCGCATCCTTGTATGCACTCGTAGTCGGCAGGACAGCTTTTGTCAGACGGGCCGCTGCAGCTCTGGATGACGGGCTTGGTGCATACACCCGCATGGCAAGGGTTTCCGGCGGCGCAATCGGCATCCTCGCGGCACGAGTTCCCTTCTCTCAATTTGCACGATCCCTGTACGATTTGGATGACGGGCGAGCCGCCGTTATCTCCGGGAGATACGGTTCCTACGCCTTGTTCGGCCTCGCAGACATACCGGCCGGAGGGGCAATCCGCATCGGCCTTGCATGCAGGATACGATGAGGGCGTGGCGCTTCCCCCGGTATTGTCTTGGCCCGGGCATGTAGCAAAGTCGCAGGCGGGTGCTACGCGGCTCACCCAGCTTCCGTCAGGGCAGGACTTGACGTCTTGCGTGCATACGGCCGATGTGGGGGTCGGAGCTTGGATGCTGGGCAGATGAGAGGTTGCGAAATAGAATGCCGCTCCGGCTGTTAGGAGGACGATGACAATAAGGAGGAGTGGTGCGATGAATCCTTTTGCGGTACTCATGCGCTCATCATACTTCCGCTAGGCATCAGATCACAAGCCGATTTTCCACAGCGTAGTAAGCATAGTAAGATTCGCGCGCGTCAGGGCGGTATTATACCGAGCCTTATCGGTCAAAAACTTATCGTGATCGGGCTTCCGAGTCCAGTAACGTAATCGTATGCCGCTTGCGCAATGCAGTAGAATCCACAGTTTCCGTTGGAGCCGCTCACGATATCGCGGAAATCAGCACTATACGTAGGTGCGGTGGATGCGTCCTGGTAGAGCTTTGTGTTTGACACCGTTCCCCCCAGCGCTTTGATGGCTGCCCACTGCGGGGCTCCAGCGCTGGTGCCGCCTACGACAAACCATCCGTACGTTCCCTGATAGCCCAAGCTGTCGTAGACCGGAACGCCTGAATCAGGATCTGCGTTGTAAGAAACATCCGGCACGGCTCGCTTGCCGTTTGCCTGGGGAACTCCGTACGAAGTTTGATACGCCGGCGCGGATTCGTAGCTGCTCAAGCCGCCTCCGCTGCCGCTCCATGCGGTTTCGGAAGAAAATACATCGTTTACAAAATTAAGCTTTGTTCCGCCCACACCGATTACGTTTTTGGATACTGCTGGCCACGAGACGCCCGCGCCGGAATCGCCCGAAGACGCAAAGAACGTGGCGCCCGTTGGGCTGGTAAAGTAAGAATCATAGCTTGATTCGTCAGAGAACTCGTTGCCGCCCCAGCTCATGGAGATCGCCACGACATCAGAGCGGTTTCTCGCATAGTTCACGGCCGCAAGTAGATCGCTGCCTCTTGAGGATTTCGCGATGACCACGAGTATCTTTGCGCTTGGCGCAATCGCATGAGCCCATTGAGTGTCCAGCGATTCCT
>CAYXAG010000090.1:0-2794 GCA_964462235.1 uncultured Candidatus Saccharibacteria bacterium | reverse complement strand
CGGAAGCGTTTCTGAAGCAGGTCCTTGATGAATGCCCCTACACTATCGAGACCGCATATTCGGACAACGGGTTGGAATACCGGGGGAGTCCCGACACTCACGCCCTGATGAAGTTCTGCCAAGCATATCGGATTGAACAGAGATTCACTCGTGTGCGAACCCCGAGAACGAACGGCAAGGCAGAACGGGTGATCCGGACACTGATGCAGATGTGGCACCGCAAGACGGTCTTCAAGAATCGGGCGCACCGCAGGATCGAATTGATCAGATTCGTGAACTGGTACAATACCGTCAAACCGCATGCGTCCCTGAACAATCAGACGCCGCTTGAGACCTTAATCAATTACTTTTATCCGACCGAATTGTAAACAACGCTTGCTATTATTACAGCTGATCGCATAAGTTTTCACGGGGACATCTGACATGTCAGAACAAGACAAAAAAGAAATTCGGTTTTCCGACGCCGTGCGCCGGCGCAGGAATAAAAAGATTTTTTGGGGCGTTGTCGTCTTGATTGCCGCGGCGGGACTTGCGGACGGAGTGGTTCAATACGCCAAAGATTATAATAAAAATCTTCCGGGGCAGTCTTATCCTGTCCAGGGGCAGGAACACGTGGCGCTGGATTACGCATTCAGTTATAATTCAAATCCGCCGACTTCAGGTCCTCATTTTTCGCAACCGGCAAACTGGGGCGTGTATGATTATGAGGTGCACGATAAGCTATTCATCCACAATTTGGAGCATGGCGGCGTCTGGATTTCGTATCGGCCGAACATACCGGCCTCGGTGATCGGAGATTTGAAGAGCATCGTGAATGAATTGGGCGGCTCAAAGCTCGTGATGGCGTCGCGGTCTGCCAATGACAACGATATCGCGGTCGCGGCATGGACACGGCTTTTGAAGTTCAATCTTGTCGGGGGTCGGCTCTCCGAGGACCAGAAAAATCAGATCCGTGCGTTTTACCGCGCCTTCAAAAATCGCGGGCCGGAATTTGTCCCGGACTCCATGCCCGGCGTGGATCCCAAAAGCTTTCGGTAAATTATGGATTATTTTCTGGTACTTTATTTTCTTGCCGGTGCAGCCCAGAATTTCTTGTTTATTTTGAATATGCGTTTTGTGCATCGCGATCGTCCACTGCCAGCCAGCGCATTCTCTTTTTTTGTGAGTATCTTGAGCGTGTGGGTGCTCTATGACATCATTACTCGGATAGGTGAGTCGCGGGGTCTTGTTGCGATTGTGATCTATTCGCTTGGTTTTGCCGCAGGCACGTACGGTGCGATGAAATTGAAACTGGAAAAAGTATCCTGATTGTATCATTTCTATGTTATACGACGTCATCATTATAGGCGGAGGGCCGGCCGGAATCGCGGCCACGGTGTATGCGGCGCGCAAGCGGCTGAAAACTTTGCTTATCACGGAATCTTTCGGCGGACAGTCAATAGTGTCCGACAACGTTCAGAATTGGATCGGCGAGCCGCATATTTCGGGTTTTGATCTGGCGCGAAAGATGGAGGAGCACGCGCGCTCCTATCCCGATATGGTGGATATAAAAACCGAGCGCGCGACCCAAGTCCGTTCCATCAAATGCGACTCGCAGAGCCGTGTTTGCGATTTTGAAATAGCAACGGAACAAGGCAATATATATGAGGGTAAGACCGTGATTCTGGCCGCAGGCGCGCGGCGCCGGAAACTGGGGGTGCCGGGCGAGGAGGAATTCAACGGCAAGGGTGTGGCATACTGCTCCACGTGCGATGCGCCGCTTTTCGGTGGGAAAAAAGTCGCGGTGGCTGGCGGCGGCAACGCGGGGCTTGAGGCGGTGCAAGATCTTTTTCCCTATGCGAGCGAGGTGTGGATCGTGGAGCGTAACGGCGCGCTGCGCGGAGATCCGGTGACACAGGAGGAGATAAAAAAGAATCCGAAATTCAAAGGAGTCATGTTCCATGCCGATATAAAAGAAATAATCGGCGAGCGATTCGTGAAGGGGATTGTTTATACAGATACCCAGACGGGAGAGGAACACACGCTTTCCGTTGACGGGGTGTTTGTGGAAATCGGCTCCATTCCGAATTCCGAGATGGTAAAGGACCTTGTGGAATTGGATCAATGGAAGCAGGTAAAGATTGACTCCAAGCACGGATCCACGACGCATCAGGGCATATTCGCCGCGGGTGACATCACGGATGATCCGTATAAACAAAATAATATCTCGGCCGGAGATGCCGTGAAAGCGGCACTGGCAGCATACGGCTATCTCCTGAAGCGCGAGAGACAGACGCCGGCTGCGGAGCAGGGGATATGATAACTACTTTTTTTGAAAATACGCAGCGTCTCGTGGATGAAGCCGCGCGGATCGCCGCGATTCGGGCCGATATTTTGGCCCGTCTGCAAAAACCCGATCATGTGTGGGAGTTTGAAATTCCGGTGGCGATGGATGATGGGAGCGAGAAAAAGTTTTTGGCATGGCGCGTGCAGCATAACAACGCACTCGGCCCGTACAAGGGCGGTATACGATTCCATCCGGATTCCAATTTGGACGAAGTGAAGGCTTTGGCATCCCTCATGACGTGGAAAACGTCTCTCATGGGTTTGCCGTATGGCGGGGCAAAAGGCGCGGTGGCGGTGAATCCGCGGGCGCTTTCTCTACGCGAATTGGAAGAACTCTCACGCGGCTACGTGCGCCAGATTGCCGCATACATCGGGCCTGACAAAGATATTCCCGCGCCTGATGTGGGCACGAATGCGCAAACCATGGAGTGGATGACGGATGAATACAGTAAGATCATGGGCTCTCCCA
>CAYXAG010000089.1:0-2802 GCA_964462235.1 uncultured Candidatus Saccharibacteria bacterium | reverse complement strand
ACGCGTCTTTCAAAAAACCGGAAATAGTAGCATCGCTTTTACCTACAACAAAATTTATTTTCTTTATTTCTCCCGTCCCGACCATCACCGTCTGCGGTGGAGGCAGCGCAATCGAGGCATCGGATTGGAAATACACCGAAAGCGTATATGTACCTTGCGGCACATGGAAACCAAAATTTCCTTTATCTATAGATCCTCCAAATAACATCGCCGGCGCGCTAGAAGGAGAATAGTCGCCAGAAGATGCGGCGGACACATACCCGTACACGCTGGAAATCACTTGCCCGGTTGCGTCCACGATACTTCCCATGATCTGCGCATCAAGCGAGTCAAGTGTGAAATTCGCCGTCACGGCAACACCCGCCAAAACCGTGATTTGCCTCGCTCCTTGTGAATAGCTGTATCCGGAGCTTTGCTCGGGATACGCGTTTACACTCCAATCCCCCGCCGATACCGTAAGCGCATACGAGCCGTCGATTCCTGTTTCCGTTTGCGCAAACGTTCCGTTGGTATATTGATTTGCGCTCACCCATACATTCGCCACACCCGCTCCCTTTGCGTCGGTCACTTTTCCTGAAAGCATCGTCGGCGTGATTATCGTACTCGCATTTAACGTTGTCGCGCTCGCAAAGGCGCTTTGCGGCCCCACGTTGCCTGCGGCGTCATAGGCCGCGATCGTGTAACTATAGGGCGTGCTTGCCAAAAGGCCTGCATCCTGATACGAGAGCGAGGAGGTGTAGGTAAGATAGACGCCGTTGCGATAGATCTTGTAGCCCATTACGCCCACATTGTCGGTGGCACCGGACCATGAAACGCTGATGCTTGAAGAGGAGAGGGCGTACGCCCCGACATTAGGCACGGTGGGCGCGATGGTGTCTGAGGTGGAAATACCGGTAGTTGAGGTGCTCCCGCTTCCGATAGCGACCGCAACAGAAGAGGACCAGGAGGACTCATACCCGCCTGAATTTTTTTCCTTTGCCCTCACATAATACGTGCCTGCCGAGACCCATGAATGCATCAAAGAAGTAAGCGTCCCGCTTGTTCCGGGAGTGGAAAGCGCACTGTAGGAATAAGGAGTGCCATCTCCCCAATCAAACACCGCCTGCACCTGCAGTCCATCGGGAGCGGGATATACATAGGTAGAATATGTGTAAGAATTGTTTACCGTTCCGGAGGTTGGCCCGGTCGGCAAAGAAGGAATCGGAGGAGTAGAAGTGCCGCCTCCACCGCCCCCGGAAGAGCTGGTCCCTGATGTGAATGAACCCGTTGCTTCAGTATAGGTCGCCCCCCCGTCAGCGCTTGACCGCACTTTAAAATAATAAACGGTGCTATACGTAAGCCCCGTTAAATTCACACAGTGAGACGTCACCAAGGCGCTGCCATAACAATCACCGGCCGCAGATAATGAATATGTGCTGGGCGCGGTGCCATACGACGCCGCCGAGTCGGAAGAAATATCAGTCGTCCATGCAATCTGAGCGCCCGGACCCATGATGTTGATCGCCTGGGGAGTACCGGAAACAACGGGCGTTGCCGCCAACGCTGCGCTTGTTATAAAAAAAGAAAACGCAAAAAACGCGGATACACGCGCAAAACCGACAGTTGCTTTCATTGACATAAAAATAATAATTTTTAAATGGCTCACCATGTATTATACCGCGGACGCACCCAATCTCACAGCGGGTTATCCCCACAACGATATCCTACAGCCACCGTTTGCGATGAAAGTACCACAGCAATAAAAGCGCGATAATCGCCATGAGCCCGATGACGATCCAAAAGTCATGCGGCCCGTCTCGAAGGGGCATCACCTTCTGATTCATGCCCCACAGGGACGAAAGAAACGAGAGCGGCAGAATGATAGCAGAAAAAAGCGTGAGCGTGGTGATGATGCGTGACAGATGCGACGACATAAGCGACGTGTGCGTCTCGTACAGCACGTCCATCATTTCTTTCTGATTTTCAATGAGATTCCGGATGCGGTCTTCCGTCACGGAAAGATCTAAAAGATACGGGGATATCGGCTTTCCGTAAAATCGCTCCGCCTTTTCTCTGAACGATGTCAGCACCGTCGCCTGCGACTTAAATGGTTTCCTGAAATCAAGAATATCGCGGCGCACATGTGAAATATCTTCCACGGTAAGGCGCCGATGTTTTTGAAAAATCTTATCCTCTATCTTAGTAACCTCTTTTTCAAGAAATTCAAGATCCTTGATGTGCTCATGAAACAAACCATCGATAATATGATAGAGCAAAAACCCTGAATGGGTTTTTGTCGGGAACGGCTGCGCGTCTCCCTTTCGCTGGAATGAAAGAAAAATCTCATCAAGACGAGAAAATTCAAGATAAGTAATCGTCACCAATATGTCTTTGGCAACGAGAAAATCAACTTCCGCGATTTTATTCGCCTGGCGCCCGCGATAGATCATCGGGAAATGGAGAATGAGAAAAAGATGGCTCTCAAAATCCTCAACAAACGGATGAAACGTTGGCGCAATGATGTTTTCCATTACCAACGGATGAAACTCAAACACGCCGCGAATATGTTCAATATCGCGGTCATCCGGCTTTATCACATGCACCCACCGCAATCCGTTCGTACGAAATTCCTGGATCATTTCTACGTAGGAAAACTAATTGGAATCTCATTCAATTATATCGCTTTACACAAGGTAAAGCAAAAGCCGGGAATCTTGTGACTCCTGGCCTTTGAAATTTCTCGTCAGTCGATGAAATTGACTAAAATTGCCGGAATAGGGCGCGACCCGCTTCTGTCTATGACCACCTTCTTTTCCGCGTTAT
>CAYXAG010000088.1:0-2810 GCA_964462235.1 uncultured Candidatus Saccharibacteria bacterium | reverse complement strand
GCACGTCTTTGAGCGAGAGATTTATGCGTCCCTGCTCGTCTATGTTTTTGACCATGACGGGTACCATGTCCCCGACTTTTACGATATCGGTGACACGCTCCACATGCCACGGGGCCAGTTCGGAGATGTGGATAAGTCCTTCCTGGCGCGGAGCTATTTCCACGAATGCACCAAAGTCAAGGATCCGCGTTACCCGACCTTCAAAAAGTTCCCCGGTTTTGATTTCGCGCGTGATTTCTTTCACCAGCGTCAAGGCCGCGGCCATCCCTTCTTCTTTCTCGGAGGTGATGAATACCGTGCCGTCGTCTTCTATATCAATCTGGACGCCGGTTTTTGCGATGATGTCGTTGATCACTTTGCCGCCCGGGCCGATGAGGGCGCCGATCTTTTCGGGATTGATTTTAAGCGTGGTGATGCGCGGCGCCCATGGAGACAGGTTTTGGCGGGGCGAGGAGATGGCAGTCTCCATGACGTCCAATATTTTCATACGCGCCTCCCGAGCAGCCGTAAGGGTCTCGCGCACCATTTCAAGCGTGACGCCTTCAATCTTCACATCCATTTGTACGGCGGTGATGCCATCGCGAGTTCCGGCAACTTTAAAATCCATGTCGCCATGATGATCTTCGGGTCCCTGGATATCGGTGAGTACGCGATACTCTCCTTTTTCATTCAGCATGAGCCCCATGGCAGCGCCCGATACGAGTTTTTTGATCGGCACGCCGCCGTCCATGAGCGCCAGAGACGCAGCCGATACCGACCCCATGGACGAGGAGCCGTTGGAAGACAGGACTTCGGACACAACACGGATGGTGTAGGGGAATTCATCCTGCGGGGGCAGAAGCGGGGCGAGTGCCCGGCCCGCCAAGGCCCCGTGCCCAATCTCGCGCCGTCCGGGTCCGCGCATGGGTTTCACTTCGCCAACCGAGAAAGGCGGAAAGTTATAGTGGTGGAGAAAGTGGCGCTTGGCGCGGATCTCCATGCCCTCAATTATTTGTTGATCACCCGGCGCGCCCAGCGTCAGCGTAGACAGGACATGCGTGGATCCGCGCATGAAAAGCCCCGATCCGTGGACGCGCGGGAGCACGGCCACCTGGGCTTGCAGCGCGCGGACCTCGTCCGGTTTCCTGCCGTCCGGGCGCTCTCCGGACCCGACGATCCGGCGGTGTACGATGGCGTTAATTTCTGCGTCAAACAAGAATTCGGCGGCATTTTTTTGGAAAAGAGTCGGATGCGTTTCCATCGCCTTTGCCAACCACTCGGCTTTCAGTTCATGTACCGAAGCGTGCATCGCCGTCTTATCTTTTTGGTACACGCATTTTTCAATCCGTTCGGAAAATTCGCGCGCGAGGAGATTTTTCAGCTCGTCAGGAGCCGGCAGAAGTTTAACTTCTCGCTTGGGGCGCGCGTATTGGCGGATGATCCCCTCCTGAAACGTGATGAGTTCCTTGATCGCGGCACATCCGTGCTCTGCGGCCGCAAGAAAGTCGTTCTCGCGTATCTCTCTGGCTCCGGCCTCCACCATATTGACGCGATCCCGGGTCCCTGCGATGACGAGATCCACCTGTGCATCCGCGCGCTCTTCAAAAGACGGGTTCAGGATGAGCGCATCGTTCTTGCGCACGACCCGCACGCCTGCGACCGGGCCGTCCCATGGGATGTCGGAGAGCGAGAGCGCCAAAGACGCTCCCGACATGGCAAGAATATCCGGATCATTCTTGTCATCCAGCGACAGTGTAATCGCCACCACCTGCACTTCGCGTCGCTCCCGCATATCAAAGCGGGGGCGGATCGCGCGGTCAATCAGGCGCGCGGCAAGAATGGCTTCTTCCGAAGGCCGCGTCTCGCGCTTGATAAAGCGCGAGCCCAGCACCTTGCCCGCGGCGTAAAATTTTTCCTCGTATTCCACCGTGAGCGGGAAAAAATCTCCTCCCTCGCGGGGGGACGAATTCATGACGACGGTTACGAGTACTACGGTGTCTCCCGCGCGCACCAGGACCGAGCCGTGCGCCTGTGCTGCCCAGTCGGTCAGTTCCACCGTGATCTCCTGTTTACCGATGGCGTGCGTAAATTTTGTTGTATCCACGTATGTGCCGCGCGGATTGGCACCAAAGAGATCGCTTGGAGTAATCGCAGGCGGATATGATGGTCTTCCCTATCCGCTTGTGAGTACTCCAAAATATGTTGTTTCGGTTTCTCTTGGTTGTTTTTCCGGCGGCTGGTTACTTTATCCTCATTAAATATTTTTTGGGCTCTGATCCGAGGTCGGTGAAGTCGTCGGCCGCCTCCTGCAACTTTTGCGATGCCGAGCGGCTGAATGCCATGACTTCGGTTTGGATTCCGTGCGCTTTCAGATATTCCACGAGCGGAATAAAATCCCCGTCGCCAGTAACCAGGACAATCGTATTGATGGAGGCATTGTGTGCCAGGCGTATAGCGTCCACCGCCATGCCAACGTCCCAGTCGGCTTTTTTCATGCCGCCGGGAAATATCTGCAGGTCTTTGAGTTTGGTTTCAATGCCGATTTTGACGAGCGCTTCCAGGAATGATTTTTCCTCACCGGATTCGGTGCGGATCACGTAGCCGATGGCGCGTACGAGATCGCGGTCCGCCACCGCTGCACGAAGCACCTCTTTGAAATTCACCCTGGCGTTGTAGAGGTTTTTGGCCGAGTGATACATGTTTTGCACGTCCAGCAATATCGCGACGCGCTGGGCTTGATGTTTGATGACGCTCATGTCGGGAATTATGAATAATGAATTAAGAATCAGGGAAGAAACATCTGCTATCCATAATTCGTAATTCCTACTTCC
>CAYXAG010000087.1:0-2845 GCA_964462235.1 uncultured Candidatus Saccharibacteria bacterium | reverse complement strand
GTACGGGTCCGGGCGGGAGCGCAACCGACAGTGTGACGGTGATTCCGTTCGGGTATACGCTCGGGAATTCGGGCGATATCCGTATTGCTCAAGGCGTTTCAGGATCTGTCAGCATGATCGTAACTCATACGGGCGGAACGCCCCAGCGAGTTGACTTTTCAACTTCGCTGGTGACAGGACTTCCGGAGGGCGTAACACCAAGCTTCGGGGCTACGGGCTGTACGCCTCCGCGAGACTCAAGCTGTTCCGTGTCTCTCACACTGTCCGTGGGATCGGCGGTGGTACCGGGAAGCTATCGCGTGACTGTTCAGGATAATGGTCCGGAAGGACATACGACGTCTTTCAATCTCACGGTTTTCACCTCCGCCGCCACATTTACATTTACCCTGAATCATGATCGCGATATCCGGGTAGCACAGGGAGCGTCGGCAACCAATACGATCATTGTCGCAAATATCAGTTCGGCTCCATCGCAGGTCGTGTCGTTGTCTGTTACGAGCTCGCCTATCACTGGCGTCAGTTCCTCGTTTGCGCCGGCCTCCTGCGATCCGGACGGCTCTTCGTGTACAAGTATTTTGACGATGAGGACGACCGGCGGCGCAGACGCTACGCCAAAAGGAACCTATACTGTGACGGTGACGGGTGTCGCGGGTTCCCAGACAGCCCAGACCTCGTTTACGCTTTATGTATCAGTTCCCAATCCGACGTTCAAAGAAATCAAGCCATGACAGCCGCTGATAAAAAAGCAGCCCCGTGTGCGGGGCTGCTTTTTATTTTTCATGGCACCTCGGGTCTATCGCGCATATTCAATGACGCGCGATTCGCGGATGACCGTCACTTTAATTTCTCCCGGATATTTGAGGTCGCTCTCAATGCGGATTGCGACCTGGCGCGCCAGATCCCGCGCCTCCAGATCGCTGATTTTATCCGGCACGACAAAGATGCGGATTTCACGGCCCGCCGAGATGGCATAGGCCTTTTCCACGCCGGCAAATGAGGCGGCGATTTGTTCAAGATCGCCCAGCCGTTTGAGGTAGTTCTCCAGCGTATCGCGTCGGGCTCCCGGGCGCGATGCGGAAATGGCATCCGTGGTCTGCACGATCACGGATTCTATGGTCTCGTAGGGATATTCTTCGTGGTGGGACTGCATGGCCTGCACCACTCGTTGATCCATGCCGAATTTCTGAAGGATTCTGCGACCGATCTCCACGTGCGTGCCCGTTACTTCGTGATCCACCGCTTTTCCGATATCGTGAAGGAGCGCTCCTTTTTTGGCAATCGCGACATCAGCCCCCAGCTCTTCGGCCAGCATCGCAGCCAAATGCGTCATCTCCACGGAGTGCTGCAAGACATTTTGGCCGTAACTGGTGCGGAACTTGAGCCGTCCGAGGAGCACGAGGAGCCGAGGATCAAGGTCAAATATCCCTGCCTCGTATGCGGCTGCTTCCCCGGCGTCTTTGATCTGCTTCTCAATGCTCCCGCGGGCTTTGTCAACCGTGTCTTCTATGCGTGCCGGCTGGATGCGGCCGTCTTGGATAAGCAGTTCCAGCGCGGCTTTGGCAATTTGGCGGCGTACCGGATCAAAGCCGGAGATGACGATGGATCCGGGCGTATCGTCTACAATGATTTCCACGCCGGCGGCGCGCTCCAGCGCCTTGATATTTCTTCCCTCGCGGCCGATAATCTTTCCTTTCAAATCATCGGAAGGAATGGCGACTGTGGTCGTGGTAACTTCCGATGTTGTGGGGGTTGCGAGCCGCTGGATAAGCGAGGCAAGGATATTTTTTGCTTTTCGATCCAGCTCCTCAATGCCCGTCTGCTCCATTTTTTTGATCCGCGCCATCAGATCATCGGAATGGTCCTTTTCTATTTTGACCATCAATTCGCGGGTCGCGGCCTCGCGCGAGAGGCCGGATACGCGCTCCAGTTCCGTCAAGGCCGCGCTACGCGAGGATTCCAATTCTTGTTTGATGACCTTGACTCGTTCAATCCGTTCTTCCAGATCCTTTTCCTTGCGCGTGAGATCCTCCGCGCGTCTGTCTATGCCCGTCTCCCGCTCCATGAGGCGGTCTTCCAGGCGTCGGACCTCTCGCACCCGCTCCTTTTCTTCCTGTTTTGCTTCATCCAGCGTATGCGCCGCTTTCTCCTTGGCTTCCAGGAGGATCTCTTTGGCTTCTGCCCTGGAATCTTCAATAAGTTTCTTGAGTTTTGCCTCAATGGAGGATTTGCGTTGCTGGGCGATAAGCTGTCGGACAAGGTATCCGAGGCCCACACCCGCGCCCAAGAGGACGAATCCTCCTATGAGGATCGTAGGAATATATGGTTGCATAGGTATAGGAGAAGCAAAAAACAAAACAGCACGCTCCTTCGCGAGTCAAGAGAATAACATTTTCTGTTTTTTGGTTCCTATCGGGTGTGCGGCTTCTGGGTTGCGGCTGTCAGACCGCCTTGAGGGTACGGATGCGCGGCATCCGGTCGCTCTGAAAAAGCAGGATAAGATCTGCTGAAAAAGAAGTCATAACGACATGGCGTTGTCTGACATCCCAAAATTTCACAGAAAATATATGCGCCATAGACGATTTCGTTCTCTTGAGCGGGGGCGTAGTCGCTTTGCGGCATTTGCTCCCTCTTGCTAATTCAAGTATGACTGTAAAAAATATATCAAAGGAGCGCGGCATTGTCAACCACGGCATCCAAGAAATTCTCATGTGGATAACTCCATCCCTTATATCCCCTCGTTCCAGATGTTATACTTCCTCTATACATTCACATCAAATGTTTCTCTCCATGATGAATCCCTCTCCCCGCCCCCGTATCTCTTTTGATCTTGCCATCTCCCTCATAG
>CAYXAG010000086.1:2276-2864 GCA_964462235.1 uncultured Candidatus Saccharibacteria bacterium | reverse complement strand
ACAGAGGACAAGCGCGGCAAGGGCTAAGCGTTTTGTGTCTTTGATTTGCTCCATAGTGGAATCACGATAGCGGAGGATGATGGGGGTGTCAAGTTGTTATGGCGGATAATCAAGACTTGCATGATTCTGCGATTTTCTTCAGCGCTTCCGATTCGGATACGACGCGCCCAGCCGGCGCGCGGCGCGCTTTCAATTCAACTCCCTTTTTGACAACCGTCTTGTCGCTCACCACAATCCGCCACGGGATGCCGACGAGATCCGCATCGGCAAATTTCTCTCCCGCGGTTTTATCGTCGCGCTCATCGTATAGCACCGCCACTCCTTTGGCAAGAAGATTTTTATAGATCCCCTCACTCGTCTTTTTTACCTTGGTGTCCGCGCTTTTTATCTCAATCACGTGCGCCGCAAACGGAGCGACCTCATCGGGCCACACAATCCCCCGAGCGTCATGATGTACCTCCACAATCGTCCCCATCACCCGGCCCGGCCCGATGCCGTAGCTGCCCATCAGAACCGGATGCTTTTCCCCGCGCTCATCGCTATAGAGCAGACCGAAGTCCTCGGAAAACTTCGTGCCCAGCTTGAAAA
>CAYXAG010000086.1:0-2266 GCA_964462235.1 uncultured Candidatus Saccharibacteria bacterium | reverse complement strand
CACACTCCTGCCCGACGCGATCTTGCCTCTACATTTGGGACACGCCTCGCCCTCTTGCATGGCGCTCACCTCGCGGTTCTGGGCATAGCGGCATGCGGCGCAATAAAAGATAGTATCCTCGCCGGCCGGAGTCAACACCTGATATTCATGCGTGAATTCTTTGGTAAACGTGCCTCCGGACGCCTCGGTCATGTAAGGGTCCAGACCGCAACGCTTGAAAATCCTCCGATAGGCCCTGTCCGCAAGAGCGTAAAAACGGTCCAGGTCCTGGCTATCGCGATGAAAACTATAGAGATCCTTCATCAAAAACTCGCGTCCGCGCAGCACGCCGGATTTGGCGCGGGGCTCATCGCGGAATTTCCCCTGGATCTGGAAAACGGCGCACGGCAGATCGCGGTATGAGCTCACGAAGCGGCTCGCGATCTGGGCCACGACTTCCTCGTGGGTTGGCGCAAGGCCGATCTCCCGCCCCGAGTGATCCGGAAACTGGTACATGATGTCTTCCAATTTTTTCCATCGGCCGGTCCTCTCCCACCGCTCCCGAGGCTGAAGTGCTGCCAAGAAAATTTCCTGTCCGCCGATCTGCTCCATCTCCTGGCGGATAATGCCGCTCACCCGCTCCAGCACGCGCAGCCCCAGCGGCAGATATTCATACACGCCCGCCATGGATTTATACACAAACCCGCCCCGCTCAAGCAAAATGGCGTTGGAGGCCACTTCGCCGGCAGGAACATCGCGCATGGTTTTTCCGAAAAGTTGTGATTGGCGCATATATCGGGCCTGTTGCCGAATACCATTTCACCTGCAATTTCAGAATTTCGGCTGCAAATCGTTCAGGACTCGTCGACTTACTTTCAATCAAGTAGGCCTCCTCGTCCTTCACGATTTTCGCTCAAAATTCTGAAATTTCGTCATGAAAGCGTATTCGGCAACAGGCCCGTATCCGTAATAGTAGCCAAACAAAGAAAAAAGTCAAAAAGTAAGCTCTGCGCATGCGCAGAACAGGATGACAAGAATTTTCAGATATGCTCTAGAGAAACCGGGCCACCCTTTTGACATGTTCAATCAACGTTGCGGTGTATCCGGCTTCGTTGTCGTACCAGGAAAAGACGGATACCAGATTGCCGTCGGTAACTTTGGTAAGCTTGACGTCCACGATGGCTCCGTACGGCTCGCCGATAATGTCGGAAGACACCACTTCATCAACGGTAACTTTCAGGACTTTCTGCCAGCGAGGCTCCTTGCTTGCGCTCGCAAATAAGGCATTTATTTCTCCAACAGTTATTGTTTTATTGACCAATGCCGTAATCACGCTCAACGATCCGGTGATAGACGGCACGCGCACCGAGACCGCATCAAATTTTCCTTTGAGCTCCGGAATCGCCTGTATCACCGCTTCTGCCGCTCCGGTGCTTGAGGGAACGATGTTGACGGCAGCGGCCCGTCCCCGGCGCATGTCTTTGACATCAGGCCCATCAACTAATTTTTGGGTTGCGGTATAGGCATGCACCGTGGTCATGCTCGCCTTTTGAACACCAAGAGTCTCATGTAAAATCGCCATCACGGGCGCTACGGAATTTGTGGTGCATGATGCGTTGCACGTCATCGGACCCGACGCCGCGAAGCGATCGTCATTCACGCCGATGAGCGCGGTAGTCACGTCCCCTTTTGCCGGAGCCGTGATGACCACGCGTTTAGCACCGGCGGCAAGATGCGCCGATGCCTTTTCTCCATCCGCAAAAAATCCCGTTGATTCCACCACAATATCAATACCCAAATCCTTCCACGGCAATTTTGCCGGATCTTTTTGGGCAAATACCTTGATTTCCTTGCCGTCCACCATGATCTTGCCTTCGCCCGATTCCACGTTTTTCCCGTATTTCCGGTATACAGAATCATACTTCAAGAGATAGCAAAGCGTTGCGATATCCGTGAGATCGTTAACTGCGACTATATCAAATTCCGCAAGCCCAAACGCTTCCCGAAAAAACGAACGCCCGATCCGGCCGAATCCGTTGATTGCGATTGTTGCCATATGTTAATTATTTTTATATCTATTGCTCTGATTCAGCTTCTTTCTTCCTCAATGCCTCCAGCGCATCAAGCGCGTTGTCAACAAGTGCGGTATATTTTTCCGGATGCAAATAAAGCTCGTTATGCGTTCCATTGACCGAGTAAAAACCATCCACCATTTCTTTTGTCGTCTGCTCCTGCACGCGCTCCATGGGGAAAAATTTATCATCAACTCCATGGATAATTGATATTT
>CAYXAG010000085.1:0-2889 GCA_964462235.1 uncultured Candidatus Saccharibacteria bacterium | reverse complement strand
GCTCGTCCCCGTACTTTTCCTTAACCTCGCGGATTTCTTTTTTGATGACTTCGCGGATCTTATGCGGGTCTTTCAGGAGCGCTTCCAGGGAGCGGGCGAGCGCCACCTTTTCTTTCAACTCGTCTTCTATTTTCTGCCGCTCCAGGCCCGCAAGCGTTGCCAGGCGCATCTCCAGGATTGCGACGGCCTGGATCACGGACAGATCAAACTTTTTGATCAGATTCTCCCGCGCCTCATCCCGATCGCGGGATTTCTTGATTGTATCAATGACGCGATCAATGTGATCCAGCGCTTTTTTCAGACCCTCCAGGATATGAATCCGCTCGCGGGCGCGCGCCAGGTCAAAGCGCGTCCTGCGGGTGACCACGGCCTCGCGGTGCTTGACAAACTCTTCCAGGACATTGCGCACCGAGAGCACCAGCGGCTGGAGCCCGTCCACCAGAGCAAGCATGTTTAAATGAAACGTTTTCTGAAGATCGGTGTGACGGTACAGATTGTTGAGCACTTTGTGCGGATGGGCGTCTGCTTTCAGCTCCACCACTATCCGCATGCCGTCGCGGTCCGACTCGTCGCGAATGTCCCTGATCCCTTCCAGCCGCTTTTCTACCACCAGATTTGCCATGGCTTCTATCATCTCCGATTTGTTGACCTGATACGGGATCTGGGTGATCACAATCTGGGAGGTGGCGCGCGGACCCTCCTGGATCTCGGCAACCCCGCGGTTGACGATCGCTCCCTTGCCGGATGCGTAGGAGGCGTGTATCTCTTTTTCGTCAAAAATGATGCCGCCGGTCGGAAAATCAGGACCCTTGATGAACTCCATGAGGTCCTCGGACATCGCGCGCGGATGATCAATCAGATGGATCGCCGCATCCGCGACTTCGCCCAGATTATGAGGCGGAATGCTGGTTGCCATGCCCACGGCAATGCCCAGGGTTCCGTTCAGCAAAAGATTGGGGACTACGGAAGGCAGCACCACCGGCTCTTTGCGCGTGGCGTCGTAATTGTCGCGGAAATCCACCGTGTCCTTTTCAATGTCCGATAAAAGCTCCCCGGCAATCTGCGTCATGCGCGCCTCGGTGTAGCGCATCGCGGCCGCAGAATCCCCATCCACGCTGCCGAAATTGCCTTGTCCGTCCACCAGAGGATAGCGAAGAGAAAAATCCTGGGCCATACGGACCATGGAGTCGTACACCGCGACATCGCCGTGCGGATGATATTTTCCGAGCACCTCGCCGACCACAGCCGCGGATTTGCGGTATTTTGCCGCGTGCGTCAAGCCCATCTCATGCATCGCAAAAAGAATCCTCCTATGCACCGGCTTCAGGCCGTCGCGCACATCCGGCAGGGCCCGCGCCACAATGACAGACATCGCGTAGTCAAGATATGACTCGCGCATCTCTTCCACGATTTCTCTGGATTGTACGTTGCCGATATCAGCCATACACCAAACAGGAATGATGCATCAGGAATAAGGAATTATGGCGGGAAGGAAATGCACTTCGTCTCATTCCTTATTCATAATTCCAGTTACAAATTGGGCGGCACAACATGAGACAGGGAATCGGAAAACCCGGAGACAGTGCGCGCCACGAGGGCACCAACCTCGTTGAGAAGCGCGCGCGCCCCGAGTCCTAAAGATGCCAGAAAACTCTGGGGTTCTGCCCTTCCTGTCCCCGAGACAGCCTGTCCGACCCCCCGTATGGTATCGGCGATGCCCTCCACCGGTGATGCCGGAGCAGATGCGGATGGAGATGTCTCATTCTGGGCAAGTTCCAGAGCCGAGGGCTCGCGCACGGTTCCCTGAACCACCGGCGGGTAGGCAGCGGCGCTCAACTGATCCTGCGAATCAGGCGCCCCCGGCGCCAGCGCCACCAGCCGCGATGAGAAAAAAGACATCCAGACACCCAGAAACGCGATGCCGAAAACAAACATCGCCAGGCCCGCCAGCAATTTGCGCGTATCTTCCGGAAGGCCGTGGATGACGCGAACGACTTTTGGTTTTGCAATCATGAATCAGGATGTTTTAAGGATAATGATCTCTGTCTTTTTGCCCGGCACAATATCTTTGCGGCGTATGACCAGTTTCTCCTGCGGGGAATTCCCGGCCGCGCCCATTTCTTTCAAAAATGCGTCCGCCGGCTCCAGAGCAAGCGCGAGCCCCGGGATACGAAAGTGTATGGGAATCGCGTATGCCGGCTCAATCTGGCGCACGATTTTTGCCGCGGCTTTCCCGTCAATGGTGTAGGTACCGCCCACCGGAATCATGACGATATCCACATCCCCGACTGCATCCAGTGTTTCGGTCCGCAGCTCCGACTCTCCGAAATCCCCCATATGAAGCAGCCGTATCTCTTCCATGTCTATAACGTAGAGGGTATTTTTTCCGCGCATGGCGCCGGAAGATGAATCATGAAACGTTTCAATACCAATGACATTCACTCCTTTTACCTCGTATTCGCCCGGCCCGGAAATAATAAAGGGACCCCCACCCAATGAGTTGGTGTTGGCATGATCCGGATGAGCGTGAGTCACCAAAGCGACATCTGCCCGGAAACGAGGAGAAGTCAAACCAATCTCTTTGCCAAAAGGGTCAATCGCAACCACCGTGTCCCCGGATTGTATTTTGAAACACGCCTGCCCGTACCAGGTGATGACCATATAAAAAATATACCAAAGAAGTGTCTTTCTGACAACTGGATATTCGGAAACCCCGGCGCATTGACACCTGCATCATCCTCCTCTATCGTAACCATCATATATGCCTCATCTCAAGGACACCACGCGAACAGCGCTTGCCCTGCTCATTCTCTGCACCCTCCTCCTTGCTCCCATCTCTCCTCTGCTTGCCGCAGACACCCAAGCTCTTAATGGTATCGCCTCCTCAAG
>CAYXAG010000084.1:773-2899 GCA_964462235.1 uncultured Candidatus Saccharibacteria bacterium | reverse complement strand
CTGCAGCGCGAGCTTTCCGCGCAGCATAAGCCATGAGTACAGAGCGTGGCAGCGCGGGCATCTCTCTTATGATGTCATAGATAAGCGCACGCCCGGAATGGCCGGTTGGTGAAGCGGTGACTTTGGCCGAAGATCCAAAAACGATTCGGCATACCGCCCACACGCGAGGATAGTGCCACCACGAGGACACCACCTCAACCACATACTCGCCGGAAGCATGCTCCTGCAGATAATTCTTCAGCGCATAGGTTTCGACTACGGTAGAGTAGCCGATGGCCCGAATCGCTATACGATGAGCAGGCCATCCTTTTTCTACTACATACGCGGATGCAGATGCTGCAAGCGATTCTACTCCATACTTTTTCGTCCGCTCGGGCATCCCCGCTCCCAGGAATATGATGACATCAAAGCCCTGGCTTATTCTTTGATGCGCGATCGCAAGCGCCTTATCAAGGCGCGCCCGCGCCTCAACATCCGGCTTTCCCTGCGTGTCCACCCCGAAAGCATAAGGCATGAGGTAATGCGTTGTCCGCTTTTTTCCAGAACGAAGACCAAATGCGTACGGAAGAGCCACTCTCCACCTCCTTATCCAAACATATCCAGAGGATTATAAAGATCTTACAAAACAATATTACCATAAAATGGTAGTATTGTCAATTTTTATTATTTGTCCGCGAGCGGCTGATCCGGCTTATCCCAGCACTTTTGAGATGAGCGCCACGGCTTTGTCCCTGATGTCTTATAGAGATATAAGGCCATTGCCTCATTTCCCTCTTCAGTATTGAGATCAAATCCCAATTTCTTTGCCGTATCCGCCCACTGCAAGGTGTTGATCTGATAACGGCCCACATCATAAAGATTTACATTTCCGCGGATCATATCACCATCCTCATCGAATTGCCGATCCCGTGATTCACAGTAAGCGATTCGCCGGAAAATAGCAGGCAATTCTGCTGATGGTTGTTTTTGTTTCGGGTGCGGAGATTTCGGGGCCGACATTACCTGCTGGGCAATCACCGTATCTGATGGATTTTGCAATAATGCCGTATGAGGAAGGGAGCTGGGAGTCAATTGAGGCGACATAACCGTCGCGACGAACAATGCGATCTTTACGTAAGTATCAATAACATATAGTCACCGCACGATGCGAACTTCAGGAAGACGAAGCGTTCTGCCTACTTGCACCAATGGCAGATATGCTTACGTACCGGCATTTCAAGTACATCCATTGCGGATCGGATCTTTTCCAAAAACGGCGGAGAATTGCCCTAAGGGAAAAGGTTGAAGAAGAGACGTGCCAGACCCAAGAGTACATCTGAAAAGACATAATATACGGGACGGGCAAGTGTTACCCCTTCTGTTCTAAACAAAAACTACCAATTCATAACTGATAGTTCTGAACTCCATTATATCAAAATGACGGCAAAAGTCAAGCAGGGTAACTTGACAATATATAAATATATGTCATTAAAACATCACATAATGGCTTAGAAAAGACATATAATAAGACACCAAATCAAAACACCCCTTGCGGGGTGTTTTGATTGAGATGCGAATCTCGGGTAGGAATTACCAGCGGTCTCTGCGACCTCCGCCAAATCCGCCTCCGTTTCCACCGCGATCTCCTCCGTATCCGCCTCCTCCCGGACGGCGTGCGGGGCGCTCACCCAACGGGCGAGCTTCGTTCACGGTCAACGTGCGGCCTTCGAATTCTTTACCATTCCACATCTCGACTGCGTTCTTTGCTTCCTCATCAGTTGACATTTCGATGAATCCGAATCCGCGTGAGCGGCCGGTCATCTTGTCCATGATAATGGTTGCAGAAGTAACAGTACCTGCTTGTGAAAAGGCGTCTTTCAAGGCATCTTCAGTGGTGCTGTAAGGCAAACCACCAATGTAAAGCTTTGTAGCCATTTTACTATAACGTTACTCTTATATTTTGTAAGCGACTTCTTCTCTTCTTCGCTTCTCCCCGATTATAATGCCGAGAAAGAAACCTTTGTCGAGAACCTTACAATAAACCCATTATACACCCTTTCAATAAAAAAAGCAAGCCCTTCTCGCTTACATGCAAGAAGGGCTCTATTGAGACGGGGCAAAACCTACTTTGCCGTCGGCAGCGTCAA
>CAYXAG010000084.1:0-763 GCA_964462235.1 uncultured Candidatus Saccharibacteria bacterium | reverse complement strand
GTATGATAGGTCACGACAAGCTGTTCGCCCTTGACGTTAAGGGCGAAGAAAACGCTTTTTGTCACATTAGCGCCGGGAGCAAGCCGCATGTTCTGCGGCAAACTGCGTTTTGTGAACTCTTCCCCGACCTTTTGGATATTGGCCTGCGACAGGTTGGTATTATTCGTCTCGTCATGAACCATAAATATCCCAGCCATCGGGATAAAACTCTTAGCGAAAACGCGGTTAGAGGAGTCCCTGATCTCCTTCATCATACTGTCCGAGATGAATTTGCCCGCAGAGACCTCTGCTTGATGGTACATTCCCTCGTTATCAATGAGCGCCACACCCTCGATAGTAATCGGGTGATCATTTGTCCTGACGTTGAGGAATACCTCATTCCAGGTAGCTCCCTTAACCCATGACCCGGGACTGTCGGGAGTGATCATGCACTGGAGCGCCACCGCAAGGTCTGCGTTCTGCTCCGCGACAAGCGGGCACATCGTAGGCGGGGCAGGGTTCTCCACCATGCGCGTACCCCCTCCCCCCGTCGTTGCGCATGCGCTCACCATGAGAAGAGCCAAAAAAACAATTGATAACCTACTGACGATTCGAAACATGGTATTCACCTTTCTTTTGTTGTAAAAGTGTTTCGAGAGAACATTTCTCCCGATATGTACGCACGCTTGTTATGTTAGCATATCCTATATTATTTGTCAAGCCCCTCGTACGTGAATCTAATAATTCCCTTTCACCGCATAACAAAGCCAAAAAATCTTCTGTA
>CAYXAG010000083.1:0-2912 GCA_964462235.1 uncultured Candidatus Saccharibacteria bacterium | reverse complement strand
GCAAGGACGCCGAGTGGCGCGGCCGAGCGTGTCAAGAAAGTGTACACAACGCTCCAAAATCTAACAAATAAAATTCCTATGATCAATCGCGAAGAAGCGGCGCGGATCGCGCATCTTGCGCGCCTCGCCCTTACTCCTCAAGAACAAGAGGCGCTGGCCGCTGAACTTTCGGTTATTTTGGGATTCGTGGATCAGTTGAATGAAGTGGATGCTTCCGGGGTAGAGCCGATGACTGGCAGCATGAATCTGGATACAGTGATGCGCGAGGATGGGGGAGAGGCGTTGGGCGGCCCGAGTGCGGGCCATGATCTCCTGCGACATGCTGCTCAGACGCATGATGGATGGGTGCGGGTTAAGAAAGTGTTTGAAAGCCCTCTTTCGTCACGAAGGTTCAGAAATTCGAGCGAAAACCCTGAAGGATGAGGAAGGCGTATATGAGGAATATACGACAACGAATCTTGAAGGGTTTGCAGCCGAATTTATGAACCTGCAGTAGAATATGCGGTTTTCAAACACTTTCTAAGAGCGTATTCCGATAATGTCTCAAGAACTTTCTTTGCTTTCCATCAGGGAAGCGGCGCGCCTTCTCCGGTGTCGGGAGTGCTCGGCGGTGGAGCTTGCCTCCGCATGCCTGAAAGCCGCCGAGCAAAAGGATGGCGCCATCCACGCCTATCTTGAGATTTTTTCCGACGCGCTGGATGACGCGCGCCGGGCCGATAAGATTTTTGCCGCCTCCGACACGCCCTTCCCGCCGCTTCTGGGTATTCCGCTTGCGATCAAAGACAACATTTTGATCGCAGGCAAGCGCGTCAGCGCTGGCTCGCGTATGCTGGAGGAGTATCGCGCAAGCTATGACGCAACGGCGATCCGGAGGTTAAAAAATCACGGAGCGGTTTTTCTGGGCCGTACGAATATGGACGAGTTTGCCATGGGTTCTTCCACCGAGTACTCGGCCTTTGGCCCCACGCGCAACCCGCGCGACCAGGCGCGGGTACCCGGAGGATCTTCGGGCGGCTCGGCGGCGGCAGTTGGCGCCGGATTCTGTCTGGGGGCGCTGGGGTCAGACACCGGCGGCTCCATCCGGCAGCCCGCTTCGTTTTGCGGGGTCGTGGGGATGAAGCCCACCTACGGCAGAGTGAGTCGTCACGGGCTCATAGCAATGGCGTCTTCCCTGGATGTCATCGGCCCCTTGGCCCGCAGCGTGGATGATGCCGAAATGCTTTTTACGGCAATCGCGGGCGGCGATGATTTTGACGCTACCGCGTCTCGTGCCCAAATCCATGAACCGGATGATGCGGATCAGGACTGGAAACGCATCCATATCGGGATTCCACGGGAGTACTTTGCCAAAGGCATGGATCCGGACACAGAAGAGGTTGTGAATGGCGCGATCCGGAAGTTGGAAAGCGCCGGGGCGCGGATGCAGGAAATTTCTTTGCCGCATTCCTCTTTAGCGCTTCCGGCCTACTACATCATTGTGCCCTCCGAGGTCTCGGCAAACCTCGCGCGGTTTGACGGTATCCGCTACGGATTCCGGGATGAGGGTGGAGTCGATCTTTTTGACGTCTATGCGCGCACCCGCGCCTCCGGATTCGGACCCGAGGTGAAGCGGCGCATTATGTTGGGGACGTATGCTCTCTCGGCCGGTTATTACGACGCCTATTATCTCAAAGCCCAGAGGGTGCGCCGTCTTATCCGCGACGACTTTTCGCAGGCATTCAAGACGGTTGATCTCATCATAAGCCCCACGACTCCAGGCCCCGCATTCCCCTTGGGCGAGCGCAAAACCGATCCTCTTCAGATGTATCTTGCTGACATCTACACCGTGGGCGTGAATCTGGCGGGGCTGCCCGCGCTGTCGCTTCCGGCCGGTACGGTCCGGCGGGACGGACAGGCTCTACCTGTGGGTCTGCAGTTGATCGCTCCATGGGACAGAGAGGCGGATCTTTTTGCTACGGGGCGCGCCGTGGAATCAGTGCTGTAAGTTTTTTTCATGGATGAAGAAAAAAAGAAACCATCCTCGTCCGGCGCCGAAGAATTGATTCTTGGTGCGCTCATTCTCCTTCTTATCGCGGGGCTTTTTGGGGCTTATTTTTCTGCGGCGTTTGACTGGTACGGAGCGGGCCTGGCGTGGCTTGGGGGGGCGTGGGCGAGTATCCGGCGGACGCTGGAGATTGTCGCCGTAATTCTTATTATGGCGACAATCGGGATTATTTTTTCCATTTTGGATCGTTTGTTTAAATTACGCCAAGCTTTGGCCAAAGCGGATCTGGCCGGAGCGAGCGCAGGGGAAGCGCATACCGTGCCCTTGGAGCAGGAGGCGGCCCGCACGTGGGCCGATATCCGGGCGCTTACGGACTCGGACAGCGCCTCGGACTGGAATATGGCAGTACTGCGGGCAGACGCTCTGGTTGATGACGTCCTTGCGCATCAGGGATACGAGGGTACGACGCTTGCAGAACGCCTGAAAATCGCTGACCCGATAAAGCTTCCGTCGCTGGACAGTCTTTGGTCAGCGCACCGGCTTCGCAATGCCATTGCGCATGATCCGTCCGCACAGCACACGAAAGAAACCATCGCCTATGCCATCCATTCTTACGAGGCCGCGCTAAAAGAACTGGGAATCATCGCATAGCTCACCACGCAACGCATAGATAATATGAAAAAGAATTTCCCATCCCCATCAGCTTCTGCCCATCCCTATCTTCTTTGCGTCATGACGCGGGGCAGCGATTTTGATCGCCTGGCAGGGGTGATTCGGGATATCTCGCATATCGTCTACCAGAACCGCGACCAGGAGTACCGCAAGCGCTGATGTTTTGCGCGTAGGTTGGGGATCTCGTTGTGTTTACGTGGAGGTAACCCCTCACACTCTCAAATACTCCCCGAAAAAGCTTGTTTGATATCTCTGC
>CAYXAG010000082.1:0-3003 GCA_964462235.1 uncultured Candidatus Saccharibacteria bacterium | reverse complement strand
AGATTTTTGAAGACGTGCTGCGCCGGACACTGGAATATGCAGGATACAAAGTGAAACGCGTGATGAATATCACGGATGTCGGGCACCTGACATCCGATGCGGACGAGGGCGAGGACAAAATGCAGCGCGAGGCGCAAAAAGAAAAACGGTCCGTATGGGATATCGCTGCCTTCTACACCGAGGCGTTCCTGGCCGACATCGCGCGGCTCAATGTCAAAAAGGCCCGCGTCCTGTCTCCGGCGACCAGAAACATTCCGGAACAGATCAAGCTCATCCGGCGGCTGTTTGAACGCGGCCTCGCTTACGAAACGCCGCAGGCCGTCTATTTTGATGTCTCCGGTTTTCCCGGCTATACGGAACTCTCGCGCCAGAGACTGGATCAGAAGCTTGCCGGCGCGCGGGAGGATGTCGTAACGGACCCGGCCAAAAAAAATCCCCGCGACTTTGTGCTGTGGTTCAAACGCGCGGGCCGGTTCCAGAATCACATTATGCATTGGCCCTCTCCCTGGGGCGAGGGCTTCCCCGGCTGGCACATAGAGTGCTCCGCCATTTCAACGAAATATCTGGGGCAACCTTTTGATATTCACACCGGAGGCGTGGATCACATCAGCGTCCACCATACCAACGAAATCGCGCAATCCGAGGGTGCCTACGCCAAGCCCCTTGCCCGCGTGTGGATGCACGGCGAGTTTCTTCTCATTGACGAATCCAAAATGGCAAAATCCGCGGGCAATTTTTTAACTCTGGGCTCCCTTACGGACAAAGGGTTTGACCCGCTCGCATTCCGCTACCTCGTTCTTACCGCCCACTACCGCTCGCGTCTTCATTTCACCTATGAGTCGCTCTCGGCCGCGGATCAATCGCTGGAACGCCTCGCGTCATTCATCCGGGAGCTTGACCGCGCAAGAAAAATCTTGGCGCCACGCCCGCTCAAGAAGTGGGAAGACGCATTCGCCAAAGCCATGGGCGACGATCTCAAGACCCCGCAGGCTCTGGCTGCCGTGTGGGATCTCATCAACACCTATCATCGCTTGCCTGCGCATTACGACCCCAAAGCCGTTTTAAAACTTCTTTTTGATTTTGACCGCGTACTCGGCTTGGGCCTGCGCAGCATCAAAACAGATGCCGTCCCCGAACGCATACAAAAACTCGTCCGGGAGCGCGAGGCATGCCGCAGGCGCAATGCCTGGCGTCAGGCCGATGAAATCCGCCGGAAAATCAATTCACTCGGATACGGCCTAGAAGACACGCCGGGAGGCCCGAAAATTAAAAAAATGAAAACCGCATCATAAAACCCGGCGTCTGCCGGGTTTTATGATGCCGCCTTCTCCGACGGAGCTATTGGTGTGCCGCCAGCTTCAGCGAATAATCCTGACCGTTGTTGCGCGCGGCGTACTCAAACGCCCCGGCATCCAAAGGCTTGTTACGGATATATTCTTTCCCGTACAGCTCGTCTATCATCGCGGAGGCATCGGCAACCTGCGGATACGACCCGTGATCGGAGTAATAAAGCTCCAGAGCCGTTGTCAACTGATGCACATTGGCCCCGTTTACGGCCAAAATCGCAGTTTTTGTAATGTCTTCGGCATGCATCTCGGTCGTATTGACCATGATGATGCTCCCGATAAGGGACGCGATAAGCGTGTTTAATAGTGCGTTATTCATGATTTATATTATAGCACTTATGCTTAAAAAGTCAAGCGCTCGTTTGTGCGCACAAAGCGATGGATTGATTGACAGCACCGGACGGCGACCATAGAATGGGGACGAAAATGCTCTTTTTACGTTCAATTCATATTCAAGAGCCGACAAGACAAGGAGGAAGGTATGCTCCAGTTTCTAAAGCCGGATGGCATGCTCAAGGCTGCGCCCGAGGAAATAAAACGCTGTGCTCCTCTTGATGCGCAAGGATACGAACGCATGTATCGCGATATGTGCGCGACGCGGGTTTTTTATGAACACTGCGAACGCGTTGAGACAAAACGCGGCCAGGTGCGTCTTCACATCGGCCCGCGAGGACAGGAGGCCGCCGAGGTGGCAAGCGTCTGCGCACTTGATGCGGGCGACTGGATTTTTTATTACGCGCGCTCCTATGGCGCGGCACTTGCGCGAGGCGTCTCGTTCCGTTCGCTGATTGATTCCTTCTATTATTACGGCGAGGTGCCGGAACGCGCAGCGGATGATTTTCTCCAGCACCGCGTGCTCCTGCCCTATACATGGGTGGGCCTGCATCTGCTTCATGCGACAGGAGCCGCATGGGCGGAAAAGCTGCGGGACACGCGCGCGATTGCCGTTGCCTACTTCGGGGAAGGCGCTACGGCCGAGGGAGATTTTCACGGCGCGATGGAATGGGCCGCGGTATTTGATGTGCCGATAGTATTTGTCTGCGAAAATAATCAATACGCGATATCCACGCCCAGCCGCGTGCAAAACCCCGCGCCTACCTTTGCCGCCAAAGCAGCCGCCTATAACATGGCTTCTGAAATCGCGGACGGCAATGATGCCTTGGCAATGTATGCTGCCATGAAGGATGCGGCGAATCGCGCGCGCAACGAGCGCAAACCCACGCTGATTGAAGCAGTCACGTATCGGGACGGGCCGCACACCTCCGCGGTGGGCGAGATATGCCCGGTCTCCGATGGAGAAAAGGCGCATGCGCGCCAGATTGACCCTTTGAGACGCTTGAAGACGTTTCGTCTGTCTGAAGCGGGATGCGTCTTTTTTGGAGACATGTGGAGCGAAGAGCGGGACGAAAAACTCTACGCCCACATCGCCCGAGAGATACATGCGGTTGCAGACGAGGCGTATGAGGATTTCTGCCGCGCGTTTGAGATGCGCCGCGACCAGACGCAAAAACCCGTCCCTCTTCTCCTGCATCCGCAGCGAACGCGCAAGACATCTGCCGCGCCTGATCGCGCATTTGCGCCCGAGACGATTCCCGATGCCGATTGCCGCGACGCGGCAAATTTCGCGCTGTACGATGCGCTCACTCACGATCCACGA
>CAYXAG010000081.1:0-3065 GCA_964462235.1 uncultured Candidatus Saccharibacteria bacterium | reverse complement strand
ATTACCTCACCAACAAGCTGATAGGACCTAGGCTCCTCTCAAAGCGGTTTCTTGCGATTCCTTTAATCAATATCTTACGACATTGATGCTATCGGGAATTAGTCCCGCTTTCGCGGGATTATGCCCGTCTTTGAGGTAGATTCCAAGGTGTTACTAACTCGTTCGCCGCTATCGCAACTTACAGCTCTCAGCTCTCCGCTATCAGCTTTTTAATCTTTTCGAGAAAGCGCCCAATGAATCTTTCACGCGCAACGCCTCTCCTAGATAAACATCTGCATCTTTCTTTGCAACGAGATTTTCTTCTGCCGCGATATCCATGCATGCCGCAGATTCATTGATTGAACCGAGCGCATTTTGAATATAGCGATTAAAATCTTTATCAGAATCTTTTGCGGAACCCTCTGCGATATTTAATACCACAGAAAGCATCGCTCTGCGCAATTGATCCTTGAGATAGAGAAATTCTCTAGGAAAATCTTTTGAGAGAAAAATTGTTTTTCTATGAAGAAGTTTTGCGTCCTGACAGACTCGCAGCCTCATAAAACGAAAAGTGTTCATAAGCCGGTAGCCGAGGCCTGGAAGCTGCAAGCTGCAATCGCACGACTTGCATGCCTTATCCACGCCGCCAGCGTTCATCCTGGACCAGGATCAAATCCTCATGTAAGGTTCCGGAAATAATTCCGGAACGAATAGTCGGAACAGCTGGAAAGATACTCCCTTCCGGCTGTTGTCATTCAGTTTTCAAACGGCAATCCGTTCTGGAGATTCCGGACAAAATAACAGCCACACAAAGCTCCGTTCCAGAACCTTGTGTGGATGTGGGTTTGTGCGGGCGACAACTCCCCAAAACCCGGCAACTCATTTGTAAATTGTAGCGGGCAGGACTCGTCATCAGCATCCATGGCGCTTTTCTATCATATGTATAACGTATGGTATGCGGGATGAAAATCTTTGTCAAGCGTCAAAAATGCGTTATCCACAAGCAGCCCAATCCCGAGCAAAAACCGTTGTATACTGGCAAACAAGCAAGGGTCGCCTTGTTTTAATCTTTCAAAATAATGAGCCCCAAAAAAATTTTAATTATCGGCGGTATTGTGCTCATCGTAGTCGGAATTGCCGGATCTGTGAGCGTGATCGGCCCCACGCCGGAGGTCAGTATTTTCGGCCCGTCCTGGTATTTTGACACCGGCGAAAACTGGGTCCACACGATTCTGGGCGTGGTGGCTCTCATCGCCGCATTCGCTTTTCCCGAAGGTTTGCAAGGGGGGCGTCTCCCTGCTGGTCGGCATCCTCGCGTTTCTCGTCGGTATCGGCGGATTCACGCTGCCCAGCACCCCGCCCAATTTCCTCGGGGCAAATTTGGAGAACCCGCTGGATAACGTTCTCCACATTGTAATCGGCATCTGGGCGTATCTTGCGTGGCGCGGCCGCAAAAAAAATGGCATGAGCAGTCCTGCGACGCGAATGTAGAAACGTATAAACAACACAGCCGGTCATAAAATATCACACCTTTTTGGTGTGATATTTTATGAGATGAGTTCTATTCAAAAGCATGGCGGAGCCGAAACCGCAAGCGCAGAACCAAAAATATGGCCAGCGCAACCATGCCCAGCGCGGCTCCATAATAAAAAGGGGTTGCCGGACCGAATCGTTCCCACAAAAATCCGAAGACCACACTGGCGGGCAGGAGAGCTATGCCGGTTGCCGCATTATAGACGCCATAGGCCGTAGCTCGCATATCTTTGGGCACGAGGTCCGCCACAATCGCCCGTCCCACGCCCTCGGTAAATGCGTTGAACACACCATAGAAGGAAAAGAGGATCCATATGGCGCCCTGAAACGCGCCGTGCGCAAAGAGTACGTATACGCCCGAAAACATCAGGATTCCGATCATAAACGTATTGCGATGCCCGATTCGATCCGAAAGAATACCTGCGGGAATGGAAAAAAATGTGAAGGAGATATTGGAAACAAAGTAGACGATCGGGAGGAATGCCAATGCCAGCCCAAGTGAATGCGCCCGCAAGAGGAGAAACGCATCCGAGCTGCGGCCCAGTGACAAAATCGTCGCCGAGATTAAAAAAACGATAAAAGGCGTCCCCAGATTGCGCAAAGCACTGGGGCGCATTCCTTTTCTCACATCTGTCAGGTCGTCCGCGCGCAAAAGACGATGGCTTGGCCGCACCTCGCGGACAAACACAATCAACGCCACAACCGCGCAGAAACTTGCCGCAAACGAGAGGAGAAAGAGCGTCCGAAGATTGTTATGGATGAGCGGGAGTATGAGAAACGCCGCCAACGGCCCGAGTGCGGCCCCGAGCGTATCGGCAGCCCTGTGGAATCCGAATGCGCGGCCCGCCTCCTCGGGGCGCGTGGAAAAACTGATCAGGGCGTCGCGTGGCGCATCGCGCGTGCCTTTTCCCACGCGATCCAGAAAGCGAACCGCCAAGACATGCCACGGAGCCGCGGCTGCGGCAAGAAGGGGCTTGGCCAACGCCGAGAAGCTGTAGCCGAATACCACAAAGGGCTTGCGCCGCTCCAGGCGATCGGAGAAGGAACCGGAAACGATTTTCAGGATACTAGCGGTCGCATCAGCAATCCCTTCCACCAGCCCGACAAATGCGACTGATGCGCCCAAAACCGATGTCAGGAAAATCGGGATAAAAGGAAATATCATGTCCGAGGAAAAATCATTCAGCATGCTCACCAATCCCATGCCCAGGACATTGCGCGAGAGGCCGAGGATCCGCGTCTTTTGTTTTGCCTCTTGTTCATCCATGATTGACGTCTGTCTTCTGTTGATGGCTCCAATTAAGGCTCCAATGGATCAGCGGCGGCAGGATGGAAAGAAAAATAATGCCCGCGATAATCGGCAAAATGTAGCCGTCAATATTCGGTATGGTACTGCCCAGCGTGTATCCCAAACTCGTCAGGCCCGCAGCCCACAGCAGGCCGCCGATGACATTATAATAAAGAAACGTGGCATAGTGCATCTGGCCCGCTCCGGCCACGATGGGCGCAAACGTGCGCACCGCCGGCATGAAGCGCGCGAGGATGATGGTTTT
>CAYXAG010000080.1:0-3099 GCA_964462235.1 uncultured Candidatus Saccharibacteria bacterium | reverse complement strand
CGAAATGCGTTCGAACTATTTTAAGAATGGAGCATGCCGGGAGAATAGGACGAAATCATCATAAATATATGATCAAAAAAATTAAAGGGAAATACGTGGTGTTGTCCGAGACGACCGGCCGGCGCTTTGGGACATACCGGACCACGAAAGAGGCCAAGCATCGTCTGCAGCAGATGGAATTTTTCAAGCACCTTGGCGCCTCTCCCCGGATGAAAAAAACGTTGCGTAAAAAGTCATTACTCTACTGATATGGCGCAAAAAAAACTCCGTTGGAAACGGATTTTATTGAAGCTCTCGGGCGAGACGTTGAGCGGCAAAGGAGAGTTTGGGTTGGACATTAAAGCGATCAGATATATCTCCACGGAAATCCAGGAAATCCATGCCATGGGGTGCGAAGTCGCCGTAGTGATCGGCGGAGGTAATTTCATCCGCGGAGAGCCGCTTTCTAAAATCGGCATTGATCGGGCAACGGCCGATTCCATGGGGATGCTGGGTACGATCATAAATGCATTGGCGCTGCAGAGCGTGTTGGAAAGCATGGGCATGTTTACGCGTGTCATGAGCACCATCACCGCCATTCAGGTTTCCGAGCCTTTTATACGGCGCCGCGCGATCCGGCATCTGGAAAAAGGCAGGGTGGTGATATGTGCCGGAGGCACCGGTAATCCTTATTTTTCTACCGACACGGCTGCGGCCCTGCGCGCATCGGAGATCGGGGCAGAGGCCCTGCTGAAGGCGACCAACGTGGAGGGAGTGTATGAGGAAGATCCGAAGAAAAACGGCAACGCAAAATTTCTCAAGCATATTGATCCAACTGACGTGGTGCAAAGGGGACTTCGGGTGATGGATTTGACCGCGGTGACGCTTGCGATGGAGAATAAGCTTCCGATCCTCGTATTTAATGTATTCAAAAAAGGGAATCTTGCGCGGATTCTCTCCGGAGAAAAAATAGGATCAGAGATCAACTGATGCGGTGCAGGCAGATAGTTTTATGGACCCATGGTGTAGCCCGGTTAACACGTCCCCCTGTCACGGGGAAGATCAGGGGTTCAAATCCCCTTGGGTCCGCCAGTGAGTATACTGCTCATCAAGAAACAATAACGTGTCGTACAAGAGAGATTGAATTTGAAATCGCGATGAGAAAAATTGACGCCGATTTGTTTTTGTATGCGGCCTGGAGCGTCTCGCTTATAGCGGTGTTAGGGAGTCTTTACTTCAGCGACATCCGGGCGTTTGCCCCGTGCGTCCTTTGCTGGTACCAGCGGATAGCCATGTATCCCTTGGTGCCGATTTTGGCCGTCGGCATCGCGCGCCAGGACCGCGCGGTGCACTGGTACGTTTTGCCCTTGAGTATATTGGGACTCCTCGTCTCCCTGTATCACAATTTCCTCTATTATGGATTGCTTCCGGAAGCGATCTCGCCCTGCGTCGCGGGTGTTCCCTGTACTACCCGCTTCGTCGCATACTTCGGATTTGTCGGCATTCCGCTCTTGTCTCTTGCGGCCTTCGCTTTGATCACCGTGGCCATGATATGGTATAAAAAAGCATATGAAGCTGTCTAAACCCGTTCTTATACCAGGACTGATCGCTTGTTGCGCGATTGTGGGATTCATTGTCCTTGCTATTGCGGGCGGGGGCAAGCAGTATGCGTCTTTGGCTCCGGCGATGGCGGATTCGAAAACACTGGTGCGGGCGTCAAGTCATATGACCGGCGTCAAAGAGGCCGCAGTAACACTGGTGGAATTTGGCGACTACCAGTGCCCGGCCTGCGCCGCTACCTACCGAATTGTAAAACAGGCGCTCGCCGCCTACCGCGACCCCAAAGCCGTCAATTTCGTGTTCCGTAATTTTCCTCTGCCCCAGCACGGCAACGCGCGCGTTGCCGCCGAGGCGGCCGAGGCCGCCTCGGCGCAAGGGAAATTTTGGGAGATGCACGACAAGCTGTACGAGAACCAAGCTCAATGGTCCGACAGCGCGGATCCCGTGACACTCTTTATCGGATATGTCCGGGACGCGGGTCTGGACGCGGAGCGTTTCGCGGCTGACGTGCGTGCGTCAAGATTTGAAGACGTCATTCAGGCGGATATGAATGACGGCACTGCGGTCTCGGTTCAGGCGACCCCGACATTTTTTATCAACGGCCACATGCAGGTGGGTATACCGGATGCGGCCGGCCTGAAGGCGTTGATTGACGGGAAGATAGCTCCTCCTGCCGTCAAGAAATGAAGGTGGAACTGGACAAAAGGGGACTCCGCGATGCATTGATGCTCGTGCTTCTGGGTGGCATTATTTTTATTTCTGGCAACGCCGTATTCAAAAAAGGCAGAGAACTTGCCGGGTCATCTCTCTTGCCTCCTCCGATTGTGGTGAGTGTGAGTGAGCAGCCGCCTGACGGAAATTCTTTCTATCTGGCCCCGCCCAAGGGCAAGCCGGTATTTCTGGATGACGCGGGTGTCGCAAAAAAAGTCGGTGCCTTGGTGTGGGAGAGGAGAGATTTCCTCCGGGCGGATCTTGGCGCGATGACGCTCTCCTGGTACGCGCACGGGGTCGTGCAAAAGACCTTTCCCATCACAGGCAAGGCGCGAGAAGGCAGTTTTTTTGCGGTGCCCAGCGGCTTTTATACGATTCAGGATAAGGCAGAGACGCATATCTCCAAAATTAGTCACGGGACCTTACCGTGGGCCGTGTATCTTTTCGGCAATTATCTCATCCACGGGGCGACCAGGATTGGGAGGACGGCAAGTGTCGGGGCGAGTGCCGTATCTTCGGGCGGCAGTATCCAGCTGTCCTTTGCCGATGCCAAAGAACTTTTTGATGCGGCCCGGCAGGGTATGCCGGTTTTGGTTTCGGGCGGGATCGCGCCGGACGGAGTGGCGTTTACTTATTTCCGCAAGACCGCGTTGCCGCATCAGGTTCCGGAAGTGACTGCGGCCGGGGCACTTGCCGCGGATCTGGAAACCGGCGAGATCCTGTTTGAAAAAAATAAGACAGACACCTTTCCCGTCGCATCCATCACTAAGCTCGTGACAGCTCTGGTGGCCAAGGAGCGTATTGATTCGTCCAAGACTATTATTGTCGGGAATGAGGCGTTGCGCGTCT
>CAYXAG010000079.1:0-3185 GCA_964462235.1 uncultured Candidatus Saccharibacteria bacterium | reverse complement strand
ACCATGATAAACTCCTTCAAAAGGGTAAAACATGATACGGAAGATTTTGACGGCAGCGCTGCTTTTGGCAGCATGCACGGGGTTCGCGCTTGGTACTGTCCATGCGGCCCCTGCCCCAGACGCGAACTCGGTTCTCATCCTGGACGTCACCGTAACGGGTGGCGCCGCGAGCTTGGAAGCAGTTAAATCAGCCGCAGCCGGCCATACGGTAGTAGTCGCCAGTGACGCCATGTGGTCAGCAATGAGTGCTGCGGATTTTGCAAGCTACCGCGCCTTAATCCTTGGCGATGCGACCTGCCCGGGCGTGGGCACATCACCGTGGCTTAATGCGCCAACCGCAAACCGTGGTACGTGGGGACCCGTTGTCAGTGGCAATGTGATTGTCATTGGTACGGACCCGGTGTTCCATCAATTCCAGGGCGGCGATACGCTTGTTAAAAACGGCGTAGCGTTTGCCGCGAGCGAGCCCACGAAAACCGGCCTGTACGCGGACTTGTCGTGCTATTATCATGACACCGCGCCCGGTACGCCGGTACCTGTGCTGGATATGCTGGGACTGTTCACTGTAACTGGTGTGGGGTGTTATAATGACTCTCACATTGTTGCGGTTCACCCCGCGCTTGCCAGTCTCACCGACGCATCATTGTCCGGATGGTCATGCAGCGTGCATGAGGCGGTTGATTCTTTTCCCTCCGACTTTTTACCACTGGCTATTGCCAAGGGTATAGGCGGAACCGGTTCACTGACCTTTGCCGACGGGACGTTCGGTATTCCGTACATCCTTGCCCGCGGTGAAAAAGTTTCTCCGATTCTTTGCGGAAACGGAAAACTTGAACCGCCAGGGGAATGCGACGACGGCAACACCATAAGTGGTGACGGCTGTTCTGCCGCATGCAAGATTGAGCCCCCCAAGGGTCCGGTCTGCGGCAATGGCGTTCTTGAGGCGCCGGAGCAGTGCGACGACGGCAACACCATAAGTGGTGACGGCTGTTCTGCTGTATGTAAGATCGAGAACAAACCCCCGGTGTGTACTACGGCAGCCGCTTCCCTTGGCACCCTGTGGCCACCAAACCACCGGCTGGTGAACGTAAGCATTGATGGTGTCGCCGATCCAGAGGGCGGCCCGGTGACCGTGGTAATCACGGGCGTACGCCAGGACGAGCCCACGAACGGCCTTGGTGATGGGGACACCGCACCTGATGCGGTTATCCATACGAATGGCACGGTGGACCTGCGCGCCGAGCGCGCGGGAACTCCCAAGGTACCCGGCGACGGCCGTGTATACCATGTATCGTTCATGGCTACAGACAGCGCGGACGCGACATGCGCGGGCGTTGTTACTGTCTGCGTGCCCCACGACATGGGCGCGCATAAGGCGTGCGTGGACGGCGGACCTCTGTACGACTCTACCAAGTAAGTAGTTCTTTCTTAAAGAGTTAAAAAATGTCGTCATAAACCGCGACATTAAAAAAACTCTGACACAAAAAAGCCCCGCAGCATTTATGCGCGGGGCTTTTATAATTTTATGGAAGTTCTCAACTTCACTCCGCCAGTAGGCGGAGTTTCGCTCGAACAATATTATTTTATTACTCTTTGAGTAAGCGAAGTACTGCGAGAAGTACCTTAGAAATAAGCATAATTCCCCAGCCCAACAAAAAGCCTATGTACATGGGCTTTTATTATTTCTCTGTCTTGTTTTGAGCTTTCAGATGTATTATATTTGAACGGTCTCTTACGTAATTTTTTGCACATGCGAAATAAGATTATCGCGGTGACAGCTTTAGGTTTTATTCTTATCGGCGCATGGTATATTCTACAGAAAGATTCGCCAAGCGAGGTTACTAGGCATGAATCCGTGGCATCCGCAGGGTCGCATCCGGCAGTCGGATATGGCAGGCCGGTGCGGGTAGCGCGGGTGATTGACGGCGATACGATAGAGCTTGATGACCGCACGCATCTGCGCTACATCGGTATTGATACGCCTGAAGAAGTGAATCCGCGTAAACCCGTACAATGTTTTGCGAAAGAAGCTGCGGAGCGCAACAAAGCATTGGTGGAGAACAAAGATATTATTTTCTATAAAGATATTTCAGATCATGATAGATACGGCCGCCTGCTGGGATTCGTGTATCTTCCCGACGGGACATTTATAAATAACATGCTTGTTTCCGAGGGCTACGCGTTTAGCTATCGCTATGCGCCGGATATTTCAAAAGCAAAAGAATTTCAACGAGCGGAAGATTTCGCGCGGCACCTTGGTCTTGGCTTGTGGTCGGCGTGCCGCGTAAGTAAACTTCCGAATGGAAGAGAGGAAACGAACGCGATACATAGGAATTAGGAATAAAAATGTCTCTTTTACTATTAAAAAATAAATCCCGCACCTTTCTGCAAAACCCCGTGCAAAGGTGCGGGATGCATATCATTACCATGAATCTTTTTAAAAAAATTCTATTCTCTCTTTCCCTTATCTTCTTGTCTGCGCCGTATCTTGTATGGGCAGAATCACTGCCGCAGGAACTCTATATCTCAACAAAGGGGATTGCGACTGCGCGCGGGGCTGAAGTAAAAATAATCCATGCGTTAAATTTGTTTTCTGTGAGTATATGGGGACAGAAATGGACAGTGAGTACGGATTACACAACAAAATTTGAATCATCGGAAGGAGCAGAGATCAAACCGGAAAAAATCGCGGTTGGCCATATTCTTGAGGTCAGGGGGAGGCCGAGTCGCGCTACGGAAGGAACTATTGAAGCATCTCTTATCCGCGATCTTTCGATTGGCGCAGGTTCGTCGGTGTCGGCATCGCTGCTGGATTCGATCTGTCCGGTTGCTACACCCGTACCGTCTCCGGTAAGCGTTTCCGGCTCGCTTACCCATACATTGAGTTTAGGATCTCGGGGCGCTGAAGTGTCCTTTTTGCAGCAGTTTTTGCAAACAAAAGGTTTTGGCATCCCGAGCGACGGGGTGACCGGATATTTTGGAAAAGTAACGGAGCAGGCGGTAAAAGATTTCCAGCAGAAGAATGCGCTTGAGGCCGCGGGAATCGTGGGCGCAAAAACGCGGGCAATAATCAACTCATTGATAGGACGCTGATTGATCCGAAGAACTATTTTATGGGAGGGATTCTGGAGGGGATTGAGATGTTTTTAGCAAACCTATGATGAACATAATTCTAGGATCGCAAT
>CAYXAG010000078.1:0-3197 GCA_964462235.1 uncultured Candidatus Saccharibacteria bacterium | reverse complement strand
CAGTACGCCTCCGCCTGCTCGTTTAGAGCAGAACGCCGAAAACAAAATTTTCTTTTTCCTTTAGAAGAAAAAATCGGTGGCGCGCAAAAAAGAATTGTAAAGAAAATTTTGCTTGAGGCGTAGCCCCGCCTTTGGCGGGGCGCGGAGGCGTTCGTCAAAGTCAGACACTTTTGCTAAAATAGGTTCGAGCGTGGTTGTATAAATACATGGTACACAGGGAATACGAGCTTGATTCTCCTTGGCATGAAGCGAGACAACACCCGCGCGCATGCTTCATGCGCGCGGGTGTTGTTTGCGGGGATTTTTGTTATACTGGATCTATGAAGCTGTTTGTTTCTGTCTGGATAGGTATAGCGGCCGGACTCTCTCTGGCGGGTGCGGTATATGCCGCTGACCCCGCGATCGTATCGTTTAGCGCGACCCCCAATTATCTGCACTCGGGCCAGGTCGCATCGTTTGCGTGGCATTTGCAGAATGCGGGCGGGTATTCGTTTTTCATCTCCTGCGGCAAAGGCGTCAAGATTCAAAAAGACGCGGCCGTGTATCCGTGCGGCGCGCGGTTTTCCTCCACTGCCGCGACAGATGATTATCTTACTTTTACGATTACAAATGTAGGAGGCGGTACGGAATCTGTCACCGGGCGGCTGGTCCCCAAGGATGGCGCGGGTCAGGACGTGGATGGCGCATCGCAGTCTGTGGCGATTTCAGTGACGACGCTGGACCGGCCCATTGAGAGTTTTTCTTCTTCCACCACGACTGTTGGGCGAGGAGCGTCAGTTACTCTTTCGTGGACAGCGCCGCAGCTTGGCGGTGTGAATATCTCGTTTGATTGCGGCTCCGGTCTTCGCATCTCCTCTTCCGGCTTCACGGGATTCCTTCCTTGCGGGACTCCGATATTTGTCAATGACCTTTCTCCGTCCTCCTCCCTTTCTTTGAAATTTGCCAATCCCTCGGCCTACGCCTCTTCTGTCCGTTTTACGCTCCTGCCGGCCATTGTGCCTCACCAATATGACGGCTCGCACGCCGTATCGCTGACTCTTGCGGTTGTTTCCGACATCCCGCCGGATCCGGTTGTGAATTCATTTAAGGCCTCCTCCAGCACCGTTGCCTCCGGGCACCGGATACGTTTTTCATGGGTGACGGAAAACGCCGTCGGAGTGAATTTGCAATTTTCATGCGGCGGGGTTACCGCCTCCTCCACGATCCAGCAGGATCAATTGTTTCCTTGCGGTATCATGCTTTTTGATCAAGCGTTGACCCCGAACGGACAGCTCGCCATTACCTTTCATAATTCCAGCCAAACTCCGCAATCGGCGACAGTCACGCTTCTGCCTTCAAAAGAGCTCGGGCAGTATGATGCTACGCGCGGGAGCAGTGTAACAGTGTGGGTCTTGCCGGAAGCAGTAGCTTTGCCCGGCCCTGTCCCGATACCGGCGCCGATCGTATTGCCGGGTCCGGTCTCCGCCTCGCCCGGAGCAAGTAGCATGGCGTTTACCCAGGTTTTGGTTCGCGGCTCACGCGGCGCTCAAGTTTCTCTCCTGCAGGAATTTTTGAAACGTGACGCAACGCTCTATCCGGAAGGATTAGTTACCGGATTTTTCGGCCCGGCGACCGAGCGGGCGGTCCAGCGGTTTCAGGCGCGCTACGGCATTGTTTCGGGCGGCACCCCTCTTACGACCGGCTACGGAGCAGTGGGGCCGAAAACCCGCGTAAAGCTGAATGCGCTTTCTCGTTGAGAGCTTGCTTTTTCCGAGGACAGTTCTAAAGTGTAGAATAGACAGGGAGAGATGAAACTCCTTAGGGAGGGTAAGCCCCTTGTCCTTTGAAAATTGCGCATATACGGATCCATGCGCACATACGCATACAGATACGAGACATGAAAGGAAGGAACAGGAGATGCGTCGTCTCAAAAACAGCATTCGGGAGCATCCCGACTTTTCCAATCACGAAGAGCTTATCAGTCTCTTCCCCCCAAAGGAATTCGGGGTAAGCGAGGTGCTCATTGTCATCCATAATGGGCGTCTCGGTCCTGCGACAGGGGGGACCAGAGTGTTGCCGTATGCCTCGCGGGAGGAGGCCGAGACCGACGGTTTGCGGCTTTCCGGCGGCATGACCAGGAAGATCGTTCTTGCTGATGAGATAGGAGACCTCTCTTTTGACGTGAACGGTCAGAGAGTGCGGGGTCTTGGCGGCGGCAAAGCGATTGTGATCGGGAGGCCCGAGAAAATCACGGAACGGTTCCTGGAATGGTACGCCGAGAAACTCAATACCTTCGGGGGTAAGTTTGTGACCGGCGAGGATATGAATTTCGGCATGCGGTGCGTTGACTATATGTATCGCTACACCCCGTATGTTGCCGGCAGGTCGGAACATCTGGGAGGCGGAGGCGACCCGTCAATCATGACTGCCGAGGGAGTCCTGGATGGGATCAAAGCCTGCTTGACGTTTCTGGACGGCAACGATTCACTGGCGGGAAAGACGTTTGCGCTGATGGGCGGAGGTGGCAAGGTGGGGAAGGCTGTCTCGCGGCAGCTTCTTGCGGGTGGCGCATCGCTCATTGCAAGCGAACTGCCGGAAAAAGTGAAATTCCTGCAGGAAGCGTTTGGCGAGCAGGTGCGGATCGTGCTTCCCGCGGCGATCTTCAGCCAAGAATGTGACGGGTTCGTGCCCTGCGCGCAGGGAGGAATCCTGGAAACACAGCGGAACATTCCGCAGTTGAAGTGCAGATTCGTCGCCGGCTCGGCCAATAATCAGCTCAAAGGCGCGACCTCGGGGCGCACACTCTTTGGGCGCAAGATACTCTATGCTCCGGATTGCCTGATCAATGCCGGAGGCCTGATCAATATAGCCGTTGAGCTATCGGTAGACGGCTATGATTGCAAACGGGCCCGAAACATGACGTCAAAAATCGGACCCCGTCTCCTGAACATTTTTGAGGAGTCGCGCAAGAGAAACCTGCCGGAGTTTCAGATCGCCGAGGCGCTCTATCAGAGAAAAAAGCGCAAGAGACTTGCGCAACCAGGGAACATCGGTTTATAAACGCGGCCATTCTGGAGCCGTGGGGAGGGAAACAGGGAAGGCTCAACACCAAGTGTTGATCCTTCTTTTTGTTGAAAGGCGATTGGTGTATTTATACAACCACGCTTGTATCTTGGTATCAGAGAAAGAAAACTCGCGGTAACATACATACCGAGGAG
>CAYXAG010000077.1:0-3213 GCA_964462235.1 uncultured Candidatus Saccharibacteria bacterium | reverse complement strand
TGTGGATCCCACGCGCGCCACCGAGAGGCCGACATTCAGGGCGGGCCGCTGGCCTTGATGGAAAAGATCGGTCTCCAGATAAATCTGCCCGTCGGTGATGGAAATGACGTTGGTCGGGATGTATGCGGATACGTCGCCCAGTTGCGTCTCAATGATGGGAAGCGCTGTGAGCGACCCGCCGCCGTTTTCTTTGTTCAGCTTTGCCGCGCGCTCCAGAAGCCGCGAATGGAGATAAAAAATATCACCCGGATACGCTTCGCGCCCGGGCGGGCGGCGCAGCAGCAGCGAGAGTTCCCGATACGCCCATGCGTGCTTGGATAAATCGTCGTAAATCACGAGCGCGTCGCGGCCTTTTTCCATAAAATATTCGCCAATGGCGCATCCGGCGTACGGTGCAAGGTACCAGAGAGACGCGCTGTCCGATGCCGGAGCGGATACGATGATCGTATACTCCATGGCCCCATGCTCATGCAAGGTCGCGATGAGTTTGGCGATCTTGGATGCTTTCTGACCGATGGCAACATAGATGCAGATGGGTGTCTTGTGGCGCGTATCGTTTTTCTGATTGATGATGGCGTCAATGGCAAGCGATGTCTTGCCAAGCCCGCGGTCGCCGATGATCAACTCCCGCTGGCCGCGGCCAATGGGAATGATCGCGTCAATGGCCCCGATACCGGTATGGAGCGGCGTATTCACAGACTCGCGCGCCAGAACCGACGGGGCGGTCTTCTCCACAGGAATATATCTTCCGTCTTTCTCTCCGGCAAAAATCGGGCCGCGATCGTCAAGCGCTTTTCCCAGGGGGTTTACCACTCTCCCGATCAATTCTTCCCCGGCGCGAATGGAAAGCACGCGGCCAGTCGGGCGCACTTCCCCACCTTGCCTGATGCCCGATGCGTCCCCCAAAATAATGGCGCCCACCGAATCCTCTTCCAGATTGAAAGCAATACCGCTGATACTTCCTTTCTCGCCTTCAAATTCCAGCATCTCCTGACTAGAGACGCCCGAAAGCCCGGAGATGCGCGCAATGCCGTCGCCGACCTCCAGAACATAGCCTATTTTCTCGGCGCGGATCTCGCGCCGGAACGATTCTATTTCGGATTGCAATAATTTGGTGATGTCAGTTGCCATGGGTAAACATGCGATCCAGCTGCCGTTTGGCAGATGCATCAATTAACAATTCGTCATCCACCAGAATCTTTGCTCCGGCAAGCAGATCCGGACGCAAAACTTCTTCAAAATAAATTTTTGCTCCCAGAACATTACGGATCTCTTTTTTTACTTCCTCTCCCACCGGGTCCGGGGACTCAATGCGCACATGGCGCGTGCCGGTCTTGCGCCGCGCCAGTTTTTCATACGCCTTCAGGATAAGATCCGTTTTCCCGATCATGCGATGGCGCGCAAGAATAGCCGCAAAACGCCGGGCGATGGCCCGCTGCTCTTCGGGTTTTTTATCCGTCAACGCCCCGCGCAAAGCAGCGGCGTATTGCGCAATACGATATTTCATGATTGTGCGGCTTTTAGCTCTTGGATGGCATCGCGGATAAGCTCCAGGTCGCGCCGGGCAGGCGGCATCTTGCCCAGAACCCGCGCGATGCCCTTTTCAACCATCTCTTCAGCCTCCCCATACGCCTGCTCCATCATGCCGGCTTTTTCCTGTCTGATGGTACGACGCGCGCCGTCCACAATCTCCTCGCTTTTTTTGGCGGCTTCGGCCACGATCTCGTCTTTGCGCACGGAGGCCGCATGCTCGGCTTTGCTGACAATGGCCAAAGCCTCCGCATGTGCGGAGGCGAGTTTTTCCTCGCGGGCTTGGTCCGCGCGCATGAACGCTTCTTGGGCTTCTTTGGCAAACCGGATCCCCTGCTCAATGTCGTGGCGGCGCTTTGCGAGCATCGCGATAATCGGGCGGTAGGCGAATTTCGTGAGCACAAAAATCAATACGCCGAAATTCACCGCCTGCGCTATCAGCAGTTTCCAGTCAATGCCGAATTGAGCGATGAGGCCGGACATGCCCGATGTCAGACGAATTTAATGACGAGTGCGACTACCAATGCGTAGATCGCAATGGCTTCGGCAAATGCGATTGCCAGAATCATCGCGGTCTGGATTTTGGATGCGGCCTCGGGATTTCTCCCGATTGCTTCCAGACCCTTGGAGCCGATAAACCCGATGGCCGCCGCTGGAACCATGGTTCCGCCGACAATCGCCAGAGTCGTTGCCCATATCTTGATCACTGCTGGATCCATAAAGTTGGAATTATGAATAAGGGATTAGGAATGAGAGATCGCATCATCTTGCCATCATTCCTTATTCCTATTTCCTTATTCGCATTAGTTAATGATGCGCGACTGCGATACTTATGAATACGGTTGTCAGCATCGCAAATACCAGCGCCTGAACAAATCCTGCGAATATTTCAAGCATCAAAAACGGGATGGGCGCTCCGTATGGAGCCAGAAAACCCGTAATAATGAGCAAAACCTCGCCTGCGAAGATGTTCCCGAACAGCCGAAACGAGAACGAGATTATCTTAGCAAATTCCGAGATAAGTTCAAGTATCCCTACGAAAAATTCAATCGGCCCCCTGAAGGTGAAGAATTTACCCGCATGTGCCCGAATTCCGATTGCTCCGACGGCAAATACATGGATGAGAAACACCGTCACGGTCGCAAGGGCCAATGTGACGTTGATATCGCTTGCCGCAGAGCGCAGGAGCGGGATAAAAATATGTTCCTGCCCGCGGGTCTCATAAAATCCTACGGATCCGATGCCCGGCAGGATGCCAAACCAGTTGGACGTCAGGATGAAAAGAAAAGAAGTCGCGATCAGCGGGAAATATTTTTCCGCCATCTCGCGACTGCCGAAAATCCCCTCGGTCATGCCCAGAAACCCTTCCACAAAAAATTCCAGGATATTCTGGAGCGGCGGCGGAATCAGGGCAACTCCCTTCTTCACGGACAATGCCGCAAGCAAAAGAACGGCCACCACGATCCAGCTGGTCAGAAGCGCATTGGTCACCGGAAACCCCAGCACCGAAAACAGTTTTTCTGCGCCGATCTCTATGTGCGGCATGATACTGATATCGTATCGTTTTTACGCTCAAATTTCAAGAGGAACGTTGACATCCCTTCCATTCTCGGCTACCGTAAAAATCATATGGAGCAAATCAAAGACACAAAACGCTTAGCCCTTGCCGCGCTTGTCCTCTGT
>CAYXAG010000076.1:0-3257 GCA_964462235.1 uncultured Candidatus Saccharibacteria bacterium | reverse complement strand
CTTGTCGGCCTTGGAACCCGGCTCTTCACCGACGATCACGTAATCGGTCTTTTTACTTACCGCCTCGGCGACATTTCCGCCCCGACGCCGGATCGCTGCCTTGGCCTGATCCCGCGTCATCGCCTCCAGGGCCCCGGTGAGCACAAATGTCTTGCCCTTCCAGGGCAGGACCCTGGCCCTGTGAGGCGCGGCTTTCACGCGCACACCCGCACGGATGAGTTTTTCCACAAACGCGCGATGAGTGCCCATGAGGAACCAATCCGCGATGGAGGAAGCAACCACGCTCCCGATCTGAGGTACCGCTTCCAATTCTTGGAGCGAGGCGCCCATGAGTTTCTCCAGCGTACCAAACTGTCGGGCCAAATCAAGGGCGGTTTCCTCCCCGACGTGCGGGATTCCCAAGGCGCAGATGAAACGGGACAAATCAATTTCTTTGCGCTCATGTATGGCGCGGACAAGATTGGCGGCGGATTTTTCTCCGAATCGCTCCAGAGACCGGATATCGCCCTCGGTGAGCAAAAAAAGATCCGCCGGGTCCTGCACGCCCGCCTCGTCCATAAGCCGGTCAACAATCTGGGGGCCCAGCCCCGGAATGTCAAACCCCGCTTTGGAGACAAAGTGGTAAAATCTTTCTCGCGTGACCAGGTCGCATTGTTCCGGATGCAGGATGCGATGCGCAACCTCGCCCGCCCGGCGCGCCACCCTCTGGCCACAGAAAATCTGCGGCATCCGGAACGAACGCGTATTTTTTTTACGCAGCTTGGGCAAGACCCGCGCGATATCCGGGATCACGTCCCCGGCGCGGCGCACCACCACGGTATCGCCCGGGCGCACATCCAGACGCTTGATCTCATCCATGTTGTGCAGCGTTGCGCGCGAGACCGTAACTCCCCCGACCTGCACCGGATTCAAAATCGCAACCGGCGTCAAAACTCCGGTGCGGCCCACCTGAACCACAATTTCACGGACTACGCTCGTCGCCTCCTGGGCGGGAAACTTAAATGCCGCGGCACCCCGCGGCGCTTTGCCGACCACGCCCAGACGTTCAAAAAGCCGTCCGGAATTCACCTGTACCACGATGCCGTCAATAAGAAGCCCCATGCGCTCCCGCCTCTCCAATACTTCACGCCAAAAAGTCATGACTTCAGCCGTATTCTTGCAGCGGCGCGCAAGTTCCATGGTCTTGAACCCCAGCAAGGCCGCAATCACGTGTTCTTCTTCATGCGTTTCCTGCCCCATGTCAGTAACCAGGTCATAGGCAAGAAAATCCAGCCGCCGCGCTGCACTGACCTTCGGATCCAGCTGCCGGACCGATCCGGCCGCGATATTGCGGGGATTGGCAAAGGGCGGCATTCCCTTTTTTTCCTGTTCGCGGTTTACCTGGACAAAAGCTTTTTTTGTCATGTAAATTTCCCCGCGGATTTCCAGACGCCGAGGCAATGTTTCCACCGCGCGCGCCGCGGCCGGAAATCTCCTGGCAAGCGTCTGCACTCCGGCCTGACGCGCGATATCCGAAAATACATGCAGGCGCAGAGGAACGGACTCAATTGTTTTTACATTCTGGGTGACGTCCTCGCCGATCGCACCATCCCCTCGCGTGGAAGCGACGGCCAGCACCCCGTCCCGGTACAGGAGCGATATCGCAAATCCGTCCACTTTGATCTCGGCAAAGTAATCGGGTCGGGCCGATGGCGCCAGCTTCCGGATGCGCGCCTCCCACGCTTCAAGCTCGCTCTCGGAAAACACATCGTTCAAAGACAGCATCGGGACCTCGTGGCGCACCTTTTTAAATCCCGCCAAGGGCTTGCCCGCGACCCGTTGAGTCGGCGAATCAACCGTAACCAGGTCAGGGAACTTTTCTTCTAGGAGCGACAACTCGTGTTTGAGCGAATCAAGGGCCGCATCGGAAATCTCCTGGCGATTGAGCACATGATACAGATACCGATGATGGTCAATCTCTGTACGCAATTTTCCGATCCGATCTTTTGCCTCCGTGCGATTCATGACGCTCAATAGTCAACCTCAAAACCGCGGATAACAATCCGCCCCAATGCCGAGACGCCGCCGCACCGGTACTGCCCGTTCACTTTTACCCGGGTGCCGACTCCTTTGCTAACACGAGCGGTGTAGCAGGCCTGGGACGAGGTCGGAATAGCACTCATGGTAAAACCGTCCGCGAGGGGGCCGGCATTGCGATCCATATAGAGTGTGCGTTCAATACCCTCGTCAGCCGCGTAAAACCCGATAAAAGAATCCGTGATCTGACCGGAAAGCAAGATTTCATCCTGAATAATCTGGAAAAGTTCCAACCCGATGGAGAGAAGTGCGGAGACAATGATGATCACTAAAAGCAGCGTCATCCCCTGGCGCGACGACACCGTTGATAAGGCCTTGCCGACCCGTTTTCTGGCCGCTATTTTATTGTCGTCCCTTTTCATGGTTAGGATCGGCTTTGTTGCATAAATCGATTTATTGGCTTATATAAGCCATTACACTTTTTACCACTTTAGCATATGTAAGCCATTTTTAGGTATTTATGCAACAAAGCCGTTAGGATCTCACAAATCGCGAAAGCGCTGCGCGACAGTAGTCTGCAAATTCATGACAGACGGGGCGCGGCCGCGCCCGCCGTTTACGCGCACATCCATGAGAATGGTTGCCCACGGCTGTCCATCCTCGGCCGCCTTTGTTTGGCCCCGTAAAATAAAATGGAAGCGCTCCACCGCCACATCTTCCGATGTGAACGGCTGGGGGGACGCGGCAATGCAATCAGTGGCACCCACCAGGCGCATGATACGGCCGCCGGAAAGATAGTACATCCTTTTCTTTGCGTCAGAGGCGGTAAACTTGACGCCCTCCACAAACCCCGGGCAGCTGGTTGAAGACCCGTCAGGAATGTCATACTGATAGCCGGTGCGCATCTCTTTGGTAATCAGCTCAAGCCCAAAGCGTACATTATCCAGGGCGGTCTGCGCGCCTGTTGCCTTAAGTTCGACATCAAGCAAACCTATCATCACTCCCAGCGCCGCCACCGCAAGCAGGGAAAAAATCCCCAGAGACACAACCATCTCCATAAGCGTAAACCCTTCATTTGGCCTTGGCGCCGAAAGTATATATGGTTTCATGTGTTATATCTTGAAGCGTTGTGTGCACTTTCTTGACACACTCGTCCGCACCACTCGGCGTCCTCGCTAGCATCGGCGGCACTTTCGGGTCTTACGAGACCTCGAACCAAGCAACCGCCGCCTCCCATTGTC
>CAYXAG010000075.1:0-3412 GCA_964462235.1 uncultured Candidatus Saccharibacteria bacterium | reverse complement strand
AGATATCAAACAAGCTTTTTCGGGGAGTATTTGAGTTGAGAGTGTGAGGGGTTACTATAAAAAGATTTGATATTTCTCATCCATTATGATATAAAGAAATCCGTTCTTGACCTCCCCGAACCATCCTGAAACCAAGGAGTCAAACCGTGTATTGCGATTGCCCCATGACAACAGTGGAATCAGTCCCGGGCAGGTCCCGTGAGCTGGACAAAACAACAGTGCTCATCTTGCCAAACGGCAAAGCCCAAGCCACTGTGGTGGTGCCCGAGGAGATGCGGGATCGTCTTCTGATCCCGCGCGCCAGATCCAGACGCGCACGGATAGGGCTTCACGTCATGGTTCTTCAAAAGTATATGCCCGACCAATCAGGGACATTGGAAATCGCCCTGTTCAACTGGTCTCCGTCATATGCTCTCATCATACGAGAAGGAGACGCCATCACGCTGACACCGCTCAAATGGGTTGAGACACTGCCGCTCGTAGAAAAGATTCCGTTCACTGCGGACGGAGTTTATCTCCAGATGAAGGAAGACGCCCTGCCCAGGATCAATGGCATCCCATTCTTTGATCCGGTCACCATGGATCCCAAAGAATACATGGAGGTGCGGATGTACGACGCCATCCAGCTCAAAAAATGTGGCCATTTGGTTCTCCGGATGCAGGAGCGACTGGCCGTTCCTGACCATCACGTCGGCTTTGTGTCCTCGGCGGTCCAGGGACTCATCCAAAACTCGGCGCAAGTGATTTACCCGGGTTCAAACGGAAACCTCGTTATGGAGATGAAAGCATTTCGACCCCTGCGAATTGAACCGGGGATGCACCTGGCAAATATGACGCTCCACAATGCGTCATGGCTGCCCCCCTATGAAGGGTCCCTCGGAAAGAAACAGGGGTCCATTATACCTCCCTTCTGGTAACAAAATCCACACAAATTTTATCCATCCACGCGCGGCATCCCCATAAATCGGAATACCGCGCTTTTCTTTTTGGCTCGTATGCGATACCATCCACGTATGAAAAGCCCTCTGGTGATTGCAACCGTTGCCCAAAAAGGCGCAGGGAAAGGGCTTTTTATTGATATCGCAAAAAAACTCCTTCCCGGAAAAAGAATTGCAGCGGTGCGGTTTTCCGATATCTGGAGGGAAATTCTGGGATTGCTTGCCAAGGAAGAGTCCCGCGAAAATATCTCGCAGCTTGCAACCGCGGTCCGCACGGTTTTCCACGATGAGGGCATTCTGGTCAGTGCCATGGAGAAAAGAATCGCCCGCATTGATGCGGATATCGCGATCCTGGACGGGCTGCGCAAAAAAGAAGAAGTTGACCCGCTCGTGAGAAAAAATAACGGCATGCTTGTTTATATCGCGGCGTCTCCCGAGACGCGCTTCCAGCGCCGACGCACGCACGCCGAAACCACGGATGAGGAAGGCATGAGCTGGGAGCAATTCATGCATCAGGAAGAAATTCCGACCGAGACCTCCATCAAGGCCATCGGAGAAACCATGGCTGACGCCATGATTGAAAACAACGGCACCGTGGATGAATTTGAAACCAAGGTAAAAGGATTCCTCGCGCACCATGTCATCCCAAAACTTCCGCGCTAAATTGGCTTGCCAAAATTCATCCCAAGACCCACCGCGTCATTGAATGTGAGAGGCAGGGAATGCTCGCCAGCCGCCGAGAGATCCACGAAAAAATCTGGAGCGCGGTAAAAAAACTTTTATGATTATCTCGCTTATCGCCGCAATGGACAGAAACCGCATCATCGGGCGCGACAACGCCCTGCCCTGGAGCATGCCGGCGGATTTGAAACACTTCCGCGATCTGACGGCCGGCAAGCCCGTGATCATGGGCAGGAGGACATATGAATCCATCGGCAAGCCCCTGCCCGATCGATTAAATATCATACTCACCCGCAATCCCGACTACCATCCGGCCGGATGCGCGATCGCCCACACCCCGCAACAGGCGCTGGCCTCAGCCGGAGAGGCCCCGGAAGTCATGGTGATCGGCGGAGAGCGTGTCTTTGGCGAATTTCTTGCCTCCGCGTCAAAAATGCATCTCACGTTCATTGACGCGGAGTTTGCCGGAGACACGGTATTTCCCGAATGGGATCCGGGCCAGTGGCGCCAAACTGCCCGGGAAGCGCACCCGGCTAATCGTTCCAATCCTCATTCCTACGTGTTTGTAACTTTGGAACGAAAAACTAATGGCTGAAATCCAGATACGAGATGCGATCCATACCCGCCTGACGCTCTCCGATAGTGAATGCCGGGTTCTGGATCATCCCTATGTCCAGCGACTCCGGCATATCCGGCAGCTCGGATTTGTGTCGCTCGTCTATCCTTCGGCCACGCACGACCGCCTCTCGCATAGTCTGGGTGCCATGCACGTAGCAGGACTCCTCGCGCGTCAGATCACCCAGAACGAATCATCATCGGCTCTTGCCCGCATCCTGAAACCCGACGAAAAAAAGTTTTTTGTGCGGATCCTGCGGCTTGCCGGACTTCTTCACGACATTGGACATGCGCCGTTTTCGCATAGCGCGGAGCTCATCATGCCTCCGGTCTCCTCCCTTGCCATTCCCGCCTCATGGATGCATCAGGCGCGCGAGGATCGCCGCGCGACGCACGAGGACTACACCGTGCTCCTTATTACGGGCATGAGCGAAGGAGCGCATGCGCCGCTCACGCCCCAAGAAGCCCAGATCGTCTCCTCCCTCATCCATCACAAAAAAATAAAAATGCCCCGATCGTGGAATTCGTTTTTTTCTTCCCGCATCAATCCGACGAGTCTCCACGCGCTTGCCTGTGCCGCAATCTCCAGCAACATGGATGCGGATCGGATGGATTATCTTCTGCGCGATTCGCATTTCACCGGCGTTCCCTACGGCCACTTTGATTTGGACTGGCTGATTTCAAACCTCGGCGTCATCATCCGTGACGGCCAATACATTGTGAGCATACCGGAAACAAGCATCCTGGCCCTTGAGCACTATCTTTTTGCCCGCTACCACATGTACGCCCAAGTTTATATGCATAAAACCGCCAAGTGCTTTGAGTACTACTTCCAGCAAGCGCTCAAGGCAGGAGAACTCTCCTACGCCATCCCGGCCCAGAGGGAAGCGTTTGTGGAGCTGCGCGACTCCTCGCTGACCGAACATCTCTTCAAGGCCGCGGCGCCAGACCCGAACTCCTGGTCGGGCCTGCTCATGCGACGCATCCCGGCAAAACGCATTGCGCGCATCTGGGATGACCCGCGGGGCGGGGCAGACCTGTTTGCCCGGATCAGGCGCGCCCTCGCGGCTCACGGCATCAAGCCGTTCCTGTGCATGTCAGAGAAAAAATTCCTTGATCTTCCGGCTCCCCGGGTCCGGACTTCCGGCAACACGCAGGGCGCATTTCTTTTTGACCTT
>CAYXAG010000074.1:0-3429 GCA_964462235.1 uncultured Candidatus Saccharibacteria bacterium | reverse complement strand
AAAGACATCGGCTTTACCCATACCGAATACCAGCAGAGTTTCAACCGCAATCTTTTCTTTCTGCACTATCCCGACGGCGTAGTAAAAACCGAGTTTACGTATTTCCCTTTCACCCGTATAGAAAAAGCCATGCGCCGGGGTGCGCTGGAGATAGACAGCCTGCGCGACATCGCGGTGAACAAGGTATTTACGATTGCCCAGCAGACTCGCGCCCGCGATTTTATAGATCTTTTTTTCATCCTGAAAAAAGAGCCCTGGACGATTCCGCAGCTGATAGGCGACGCGCGCGTCAAATTTGATTCGCATATTGACTTTGTCCACTTCGGCGCCCAATTACTCAAAGCAGGAGAGGCAAAAGACATGCCGCGCATGGTGATCCCTATCAAGAAAGACGACGTTGAATCCTTTTTTGCCCAAGCCGCCGCTTCACTTAAGAATGAAATTCTTCAACAATAGTACGCCTCTATGAACGTTCGTAGAAACTGTCTAAAAAGTCTCTTTCGTCGCGAAATTTCAGAAATTCGAGCGAAAACGCTGAAGGATGAGGAAGGCGTATTGGCTGAAATACGCCAACGAGTCCTGAAGCGTTTGCAGCCGAATTTCTGAAATTGTAGCAGAATATGGATTTTTTAGACAGTTTCTTAGAGAATCCCCTCAAGGATTTCATGTTTCCGGAGAAACAGAGTATGCTGAAAATATATGCCGACAGAGGAGCAAAATAATGCGGCAGACGGCGGACCTGCGGCGGGGAAAGCGAAAATTGCGATCCGCACGATGAAGTCCGACGTGGACGAGTTTTTTAAGAGCACCAGGCCCACGCTCTCTGCCATGATCGGGCAGGAGCAGGCGACAGCGGCCGAGCTGCCGCGCAAGCGAAAAAAATTACCCTTGCTGGTCTTTGCCGGAATCGCTGCCCTGGCGGCTGTCGGCGCGGGTCTCTTTTTCATACCCCGCTTTTTGCCCGGCGCTGCCATGCCCCCGGCGGAGACGGGCGTGCAAAAATTAATACCTCCACCCCCGTTTTTTGCAACCGAAACCTCGCGCACGATCAACGCCGACACAAATGACCGTGCCCAGTTTCTGGAGCTCATGCGGGATTCATGGCAGGAGGCCGAACGGGAGGGCACGGCCAAACGCATTGTCATCAAATTAAAAGACGGGTCCCAGGAACGCTTTGCGACCCTGACGGACTTTTTTAATCTCTGGCGCATTATGCCGCCGCCAAGTCTGCTTACCCAGATAGATCCGCAACTCATGGTATTTATCTCCTACGGCCACACGGGCGGGCGGCTTGGGTTTGCGGTACGCACCAATTCGCCGGATCGCACGCTTGCCGATATGCTTTCCTGGGAGCCCGCGCTCCTTACCGCGTTTAATCCTTTTTTCTTCAGCGAAAAAATGACGAACACGCTCTTTGCCACGTTTGAGGATCGCACGTATCGCAACATTGACTGGAGGTATCTGAAGCTCTCGCAGGACAAGGATCTGGGCATCGGGTATGCGATATTTCCGGCGGGCAATGTCCTCTTGATGACAACAAGTAAAGAGACAATGGAGACTGCCATCAACCGCCTGTTTGACGCCAGGTAACGGCGGCATGATATGATATCCCCATGAACCAAACCATACTTCATGAACTTGAGGCGGCGTTGCGCCAGGAACGCGCGCGGCTCGTCGGCGAGCTTTCCGCCATCGCAAAACCCGATCCTCGTGCGCCGGGCCGGTGGGATACGCGCTTCCCAAAATTTGAGGCTGTGGAGACCGGATCGCACGCCGCAGAAGACGAGGAGGCGGACGAAGTGGAAGAATACGAGGTCCGGCTTGCCGAAGAGGGAAGTCTGGAGACGCGACTTTTGGCCGTAACCCGCGCGCTGGAACGCATAGCCAAAGGCGGCTATGGCCTCTGTGTTTCCTGCAAGAAGCCGATTCCTCTCCAACGCCTCCGCGCAAACCCCGCGGCCGAATACGATATCTCCCACACGCCCTAAATCCATTCATGTCTGTCACGATATACTCCGGCCAGGTGACGGGGCTTAATGGCAGGCCCATCTCGGTGGAAGTGGATATTTCGCCCGGACTTCATCTTTTTGTCATCGTGGGGCTCGCAGACAAAGAAGTACAGGAATCGCGCGAGCGCATTGCCGCTGCCATCAAAAATCTCGGGGCCCTTGCCCCGCACAAAAAGAGCCAGCGGGTGATTGTCAATCTTGCGCCCGCGGATATCAAAAAAGAAGGCCCGGCCTTTGATCTCCCGATTGCCCTCGGATATCTGGCGGCGTCAGGACAAATAGTTTTTGACCCGCAGAAAAAAATGTTTCTGGGGGAATTGGGGCTGGACGGGTCCCTACGCCGAGTGTCCGGCTGTCTGCCCATAGCGCTTGGCGCGGCTGATGCGGGCTTTACCGAAATCTTTGTCCCCAAACACAATGGCCCTGAAGCTGCCATGGCCCAGGGGCTTGCTGTCTATGAAGCCGGGCACATCGGCGAGGTGATGGAGCATCTTGCCGGCAGAAAAGAACTACCGCGCCACCCGGCCCGCGGCGTCAGACGAGTCAATGCGGAATCGGCTCCTGCCGACTTCCGGCACATCCGCGGCCAGGAGACCGCCAAACGCGCCATGGAGATCGCCGCCGCAGGCGGACACAATATACTCATGGAGGGGCCGCCCGGAGCCGGAAAAACCATTCTTGCCCAAGCCCTTCCTTCCATCCTGCCTCCGCTGGATGAACGCGAAGTGATGGAAGTGGCCCGGATCTACAGCATCGCGGGACTTCTGGATAATGATCTCCGGGTTCTGGATACCCGCCCGTTCCGCAATCCGCACCACACATCCTCCTATGCCGCAATCATCGGCGGCGGCACATATCCGCGGCCGGGCGAGGCGACCCTTGCTCACCGCGGCGTGCTCTTTCTTGACGAGCTTCCGGAGTTTGACCGCAGAGTCATTGAGGCATTGCGCCAACCTCTTGAGAACCGACAGGTCACGGTTGCCCGCAGCGCCGGTGTGGAGACGTTCCCGGCCGCATTTATGCTGGTGGGAGCCATGAACCCGTGCCCGTGCGGAAATTTCAGGAATCCTCTGAAGGACTGCTCATGCAGCCCGGGAGCGGTTGTCAAATACCGCAAAAAAATATCCGGCCCGTTGCGCGACCGCATGGACATCAGCATTGAAACGCCTCCGGTTGCGTATGAAAAACTGGAAGGAGACGACGGGGAGGCATCGTGGGCAGTACGACAACGAGTGGAGAATGCACGGGCCATACAACAACGGCGTTTTGCGGGCGGCACGCATGCTCTGAACGCCGAAATGACGCTGACGGATCTGAAGCGCCACATCCGCCTGGATGATTCGCTCAAATCAGTTCTGCGCCACGCGCACGAACGCTACCATCTCTCGGCCCGCGCGTATCACCGGCTTCTGAAAGTGAG
>CAYXAG010000073.1:0-3626 GCA_964462235.1 uncultured Candidatus Saccharibacteria bacterium | reverse complement strand
ATCCGTTATTGTTGATAAAAAGGACGTGATCTCCTGCAAGGGTCCAGGAGTGCACCTCTCCTGCAATGATTTTTTTCTTTCCGGCCCGGCCGCTCGCTTCATACAAATTGCCTGCGCGGTCCTGTGAGATGGCGGCGGCAGGTGCGGGTCTGACCGGAGCCAAGGAGGCAAGGGCCCGGGGAGTGGAGGTTGCGATTGGCACCGGATCCGGGACCAGAGCGATAAATCGCAGTTCCGTTACGACATAGGGCTTTACGTTTATGGTTTTGGACCATGCGCGGAAACCCTGTTTTTCCAGCCGTACCAGATGGGTGCGGGGAGATATGTCGGAGAGGATCGTGCTGCCGGTAAACAGCCCAGTTTCTTTGATAAACGTCCCGTCAAGAAATATGCTGACGCGCGCTGTTCCGGATTTGAGAAAAATGCCTCCGGTGGGGAAGAATTGCGCTCGGGAGAAATCAAACGTGTAGCCGAATGAATAGGAGACGAGCAGCGGAGCAATGATGATAAAAAGTCCTGCCAGAACATAAAAAAATATCCTGCGGGTGTGTCGGGTCATATGAGGCTATCGTAAACAAATTTTAGCGCCTTGAAAAGCCGGAAAATCCGCGTATGATGGGCGCATGCAAGGTTTTCTCATCAGCGGCGGCAAGGCGCTTGGAGGCACCGTGGTGGTTTCGGGATCCAAGAACGCGGCGACAAAAATGATGATCGCCTCCCTTTTGACGCGTGAGGAATGCGTGATTGAAAATATCCCGTTGTCTCTTGAAGTTGCGATCGCCCGTGAACTTTGTGAACGGATCGGCAGCACCGTCATCTGTACGCCAGATCATCAATGCCGCATGCAGACCGAGGAGGTGGCCACATCCCTGGTGCCGGAACTTTCGCGCAAAAACCGGCTTCCGATTTTGACGCTCGGGCCACTGCTGCACCGCAAAGGCAAGGCCGAGGTGCCGCTTTTGGGAGGCGACCCCATTGGCCACCGGCCCATTGATTTCCATATTTCCGCGCTTGCCGCGATGGGGGTTACCATTGAGCGCCGGGAGCATTCCTACTATGCGGAGGCAGATACTATGCATGGCGCGGATATTGTTTTCCCTTTTCCGTCGGTTGGCGCCACGGAAAATGTCATTCTGACTGCGGTGCTGGCGCGGGGCCGCACGACCATCCGTAACGCCGCGATGGAGCCGGAAATCATGAATATGGTTTCAATGTTGCGCTCCATGGGTGCCTCTATCAGCTGCGACACCGAAAACCGGCTGATCGCGATAGAGGGGGTTGAGCGGCTTTCCGGCGTCCGGGCGCGGGCGATTCCGGACCGCAATGAGATCGTATCGTTTGCCAGCGGAGCCCTTGGGACCGGAGGCGATATTTTTATTCCCGGCATTGACGAGGGCTCCATTCTGCCGTTTCTGGAAAGTGTAAAATCCATCGGAGGAGGCGTGGAAGTGCAGAGCGCGGGAATCAGATTTTACGGCTCAAAGCCCTATCGCCCGGTCTCCATTGAGACCGCACCGCACCCTGGATTTATGACCGATTGGCAGCAGCCCTTCTGCGTCCTCTTGACTGCGGCCGACGGCACATCAATACTACACGAAACCGTATATGAAGACCGTCTTGGCTACACGAAGGATTTGAAGCGGATGGGTGCGGATATTGAAGTTTCGGATGAATGTCTCGGTTTCCCCCCGTGCCGTCTTGCCGGCCGCACTTTCAACCACAGCGCCAGGATACGAGGGCCGTCCTTGTTGGTCGGCACTCGGATTGAGATCCGCGACATCCGTGCCGGCATGGCCCATATCCTTGCGGCACTTGCCGCATCGGGCCAGTCCGTGATGACGGGCATAGAGCACATTGACCGCGGATACGAAGACCTGGACCAGAGACTGCGCTCGCTCGGGGCCGATATCAGACGAGCGGAGCTTTAACTTTATTGTCATGGCATTCACGAGAAAAATCGGTATTGATCTTGGCACGGCAAATACGCTGGTTTTTATTCCGAAAAAAGGAGTGGTGATCAATGAGCCGTCGGTGGTTGCGGTCTCCCGACCCGACAATCGCGTGCTCGCCGTGGGTTCCGAGGCACGGGAGATGATCGGCCGCACTCCGGATACCATTGTCGCCTACCGGCCGCTGCGCGATGGCGTGATCGCCGACTATCGCGTGACCGAGGCGATGATTCGGTATTTTATCAACAAAGCGAGCGGCAGGTTGCGCCTGTTCCGGCCGGAGGTCATGGTCTCGGTTCCTGCCGGAGTAACCTCTACCGAACGCAGGGCTGTCATTGAGGCCACAGTGCAGGCCGGGGCCAAAGCAGCTTATGTGGTGAAAGAGCCGGTGCTTGCCGCCATAGGTGCTGGCATTCCCATCAACGAGCCGTCCGGGCATATGGTGGTAGATATCGGGGGCGGCACCACAGATATCGCGGTGATTTCTCTGGGCGGGATTGTCGCTTCTACCTCGGTGAAAATTGCCGGAGACCGGCTGGACGGGGCGATCTCGGATTATATCAAGCGCAATTACAATCTTGCGATTGGCGAGCGCACCGCCGAAGACATCAAAATAAAAATCGGATCCGCAACGCCGATGGATGACGAAAATCTCAAAATGGAAATACGGGGCCGGGATTTAATCAGCGGACTTCCCAAGCCGCTGGAGATTCAGTCTGCGGAGGTGACGGCGGCAATCGCCGATGAGCTGGACGAGATTATCCGCGCGATAAAATCGGTTCTCCATGACACCCCGCCCGAACTTGCCGCCGACATCATGGATAAGGGGATTGTCATGAGCGGGGGCGGGGCGCTTTTGCGCAACATTGACGCGCTGGTGTATCAGGAAACCGGCGTGCCTGCCCACATTGCCGACGAGGCGCTTCTGTGTGTTGCCAAAGGCACGGGGATTGCTCTGGAGCACTTGGAGGCGTATAAGCGCAGCATCATGTCCAAACGATGAGCGGCCAAAATCCCCGGATTCGCTAGACTCAAAAGTATGCCAAAAGTCTGCGGGGAGTTGCATTCGTACAAAACGTGAATATTGAAACCTCATTGGCAAAAACCAGTAGCTAAGCCAATCTGTATTAAATTGCTCATGGGGACGGCATTAAAAAATACCTTAAAACCGAGTTTCAATATTCACGTCTCGTCAAGTTGACACATGTATCATTCCCCGCTATCGTACATTCACTATGAAAGATCTCAAGGACATGAAAGGAAAGAACCCACAGACCGGGCTTGTCTCCCTCATCCTCTGTACCCTTCTCCTATCTCCGGTCTCTCCTCTCCTTGCCGCAGACACCGGGTCTGCTGATACTGTTGCATCCTCGTCTCCCGCAGCAATTGAGTCTTCATCCTCCTCTCCAACTTCAACTCCATACATATCGGACATCCCAAAGGACATCTCATTATTGTCTGGCTTCGCCCTTGACATTGCCAATGCCCGTAAGCATATAAAAGATAGTCATCTCTCTCCCCTTATTGAAGGTCGCCTCAAGGAGTTTGAACAAACGCATAGCGGCGATATTGCATCCGGACGGGTGCCCCAACAGAGCCCTTTCTCTGACGCTCCTCTCCCCCAAAACAACCCCCATCCTTTCCGCTCAATCCCCGCAGACGGAGCAATCAAAACAA
>CAYXAG010000072.1:0-3627 GCA_964462235.1 uncultured Candidatus Saccharibacteria bacterium | reverse complement strand
TTTTCCTCTCCGGAGAGCAGGGTGGAAAACAACGGATGCAGACCGAATCCGAACGGCATCTTCTGCGAACCGAAATTCTTTAGAGAATACTCAATGCGCAGTTTATGCCGGCTGACAATGTAGGTCAACGTCAACCGGCTTGGGAAGGGATAGCAGTCAAAATATTCTGTGCCCGGACGAATCTCAACCCAGGTCCCTACCGCGGCCGCATAATCCATAAGCAGTTCCGGCTCTGTCCAATCCCACACCCGATCCCGGACCAGCCCATGAATAAGATGAGGGTCGCCTCCCGGAGTCGCGACGCGATGCAAGTCGTACTGCTCGCCCGCCCAGCGATATTTCTTGTCGCGCACGCGGTTGGGAAACGGAAACATCACGAAGTTGCCGGTGAATTCATGGCGCGCCAAAGCTTTTGTGTCGCAGGAGATCAGGTCATGGTCCCCTGCGCGGAACCGGAACATATTGCTTCCGAATTCCGGCGCGATCCCGACTTCCAGATTTTTTGCCGGGTCCTCACCGCTGTAACGCAAATAAATCACCGGCCCCAAGTCCGGATGATGTTCAGTCACACATGAGAACACATTATTTTTCCGGTCCATATCCGCTTTCTCCTCTTTTCAGATAGAATAACCGTTCAGACCCATTTCAAGCAACCGAAGTGAACATAGCCGAAAAGCTCGTTTGCGTCAATAAAACGCAACCTTTACAGCGATGAAAACGTTCTATATCATGACGAAGGTTTCGGAGGGTACGACACGCTCCGAAAAACGCAGCTCCTTAACACAGGGAGACAAGTATGCCTCCGATCAAAGTCGGCATCATAGAAGTACAGGATTGGCTGCGGGACAACGAGACGCCCCGCCCGAACGGCTCTCTAAGCGCGCTCTATCTTGCGGGCGCTGTCCGCGACACCGGCCATGAAGTGCAGTACACGGATTTGCTGGTCGGCGCGCCGGAAGACAATCTCAAGGACACGTTCAGGCGCGAGCCGGAATTGCAGCCCAACGGCCTGAAGATGATTGGGATGTCGTGGGAACGGACGCGACAGTTCCTCGCCCAAAGGCAATACGACATACTTGCGATCGTATCTCTTTTCACGCACCGCGAAAACATCGCCAAGCGCGTGGCGCAGATCGCCAAAGAGGTGAACCCGGAAACACTTGTTATCACCGGTGGCGTGAATGCCCGGAGCCGGTGGCAAGAATATATGAAAACTGGGGTCTTTGATCTTATCTGTACCACGGAAGGAGAACGAGCCATCCAAGAAATAGTGCGGCGGCGCGGCCGCCTCATGCGTGATTATAGCGGCATCCCGGGCACCATCTGCTATGACGGCAAGCGCATCCATGATCCGGTCCCGGCTGATATCGTATGGGATCTAGACCAGTTGCCATTCCCCGCATGGGACTTATTGCCGTTTGACAAGTATACGGCGCTCAATGCCCCGCACAGTCTTCTGCTCACCGGCGGAGGTGTTGCCTACGCGCCGTGCATGTTCTCGCGCGGATGCCCGTTTGCATGCCTGATGTGCCATATCGCCAAAGAGAAACCGCGGCGCGGGATACTCTCGCGCGGCAATCCAGAACTGTTGCTCGCCGGCGATATCGGGATGTATCGCGTCAAAAGTCCGGCGCGGGTAAAGGAAGAATTGACGCGTCTCGGCGACCTGGGTGTTACGGAGGTATACGTGGAGGATGATAGCATGCTCGCAAAAAAAGCCAGGGTGTGTGAAATCCTGGATATCATGCGAGACATGGGACTCGTCCTCAAGAATGTGAACGGCGTCAACCTGGCACATCTTGTCAGGAGCAGAAGGCTGAAGCCGGACGAGGACTATATCAAACGGATCGCGCGCGCCGGATTTACGCAGATCATGGCTCCGTTTGAATCCGAGAGCCCGCGGATTCGCCATTACTATCTCTCGGATAAAAATCCTCCGCTGGAAGTAATGCTGGACTTGTGCAAAGCGATGATAGACGCGGGAATCCTCTTAAACGGCAACTTCATCATGGGGTGGCCGGACGAAACCGAAGACGAGATGGAGATGACGGTTGAGGCGGCGCGCAAATTCAGGGCGATCGGAGGCAGATCCTGCTCCTTCATGGCCGCCATGCCGTATCCGGGAACGCCGTTGCATGATCAAGGATTAAAAAACGGACATCTGCCGATCCCCGTGGATCCTGACAAATACAACTGGCGCGGCGTTCTCATGAACAATACCCTCGTTCCGCCGGAACGAGTCGCCACGCTCATCAACAAAGCGTGGCGCGAGACGAACACGGAAGAGTTCATCCAAATGCGGGAGCAAAGCTTCATCGGCAGCGCTCACCGCATGGCTGGGCCACCGGCGGCCTAACGGCAACCCGAGGACTGCATACTGTGCAGCCCTCTTTTTTATTGCCATTGCACTCCTTCTTATGATAGAGTGGCGCATATGCTACTCACGGGCAAAAACGCCATTATCACCGGCGGGTCGCGCGGCATCGGCCGCGTGGTGGCAGCAGAATTTTTGAAAGAAGGGGCTCGCGTGTGCCTGCTTGCGCGCAACCGCGAGGAACTGGAAAAAACCCGTGAGGAATTCAACCTCCGCTATCCCGATCGGGTCTCGTGCGTCAGCGCAGACGTCTCGCACTATAAAGAGATGGACCGGGCCTATGAAGAAATCAAGCAAAAAATCGGCAGCGTGGATATTCTCGTAAACGGCGCAGGGATCCTGGGAGCGCTCGGGCCGTTTGCCGCCATGGACATAGAAGAGTGGGAGAAAGCGATCCGCGTAAATTTTTTCGGCACCGCATATGCCATGCGGACAGTCCTCCCGGACATAATTGAAAAAGGATACGGCAAGATCATCAATTTTTCCGGCGGCGGGTCCACGGCCCCGCGTCCATTTTTTTCCAGCTACGGCACCGCCAAAACCGCGGTGGTGCGGCTCACCGAAACCGTGGGAGAAGAATTACGCCAGCAGCATCTTGCGATATCCGTAAATGCGATAGCGCCAGGCGTGGTGAACACCCGACTTCTGGACGAGACCATCAAGGCAGGCCCGGAAAAAGTCGGCGCAGCGGAATACGAAGATGCGCTCAAACGAAAAGAGCAGGGCGGCGACGGCCCGACGCGGGCCGCGGGACTCGCGGTTTTTCTTGCCTCTTCCCGCTCTGACGGCTTGACCGGCCGCCTCATCAGTGCCGTCTGGGACCAGTGGCAGGACATTCCACAACACCTTGAAGAAATCATGAAGTCGGACATCTACACGCTCCGGCGCATCAAGCCGGTTGACCGCGGGTATGAGTGGAAATAAAAAAACGAGAGTAGTGCTCGTAGGAGCGGGCGGTATGGGAGCGCGCTGGGCCGAAGCAATAGCGCGGCATCCCAAAACACTCCTTGCGGGCGTTGTTGATACGAACCGCGACAAAGCCGAATCGCTTGGGAAGACCCATCGCGTCTCTTCGTTCGCTTCTCTCAAAGAATTTCTGCGCCGGTCCCGGGCAGATGCCGCATGCATAGCAATCCCGCCGATTTTTTCAAAGCAAGCGATGAGCGAGGCCCTCAAGGCGGGTTTGCACATCCTTGCCGAAAAACCCGCGGCCACAAACGCAGTCCACCTTCAAAAATTAGTTTCTCTGGCCC
>CAYXAG010000071.1:0-3684 GCA_964462235.1 uncultured Candidatus Saccharibacteria bacterium | reverse complement strand
TGGTCGAGCGATCTTGAAAATTAATAAAATATAAAAGTCGTATGAATAAATTAATCGTAATCGTTATCGCCGTGGCAGTAGTAGTCGGCGGAGGTGCGTTTTTTGGTTGGTACCCGGCGCGCCGGGCCGCGCCGCGGGCCTCGGCGCTGCGCTACGAATAGCAATTCTTTGTCTTTGCATTTACCATGCGACCACCATGTATATGCAAAGAAGGGGGAAAACTTTTTTTGTGCGCATTTCCTGTAGCTGATATACTATAAAGAACCGTAAGTAATGCGCGTAGCGCCGAAATTTTTGTATACGCGCTCTTGGTATGAACAAGCGCATCCTCATCGTGCTCGTTGCGGCTGTGGCAATCGCCGCGGTCCCTCATGCCGTTGCGTTTGCCGAGGCGCCGGTGCGCATCGCCTCCTCCACCGCCGCCACCGCTACTACTACGCTCTCCTCCTCCGACACTACTGCCCTCATTGCGCAACTCCAAGCCCTCATCGTCTCTTTGCAAACCCAGATCAATGAATTGAAAGCAAAGCTGGAAACCACCCAGCAAGAGGTGGCGGTAGTGAAAGCAGAGGTTCAATTCACCGCGTTCCTTGCAAAAGGGGCGCAAGGAGATGAGGTTACGCAATTGCAGGAGATATTGAAGCAAGACCCCGAGGTCTATCCGGAAGGAAACATCACGGGGTTTTTTGGACCTGCCACCGAGGCCGCAGTCAGGAGATTTCAAGAAAAACACAAGATTGAGGCACTGGGGATCATTGGCCCCAAGACACGAGCCAAGCTCAATGATCTCATCGCGCATGGAGCCGGAAAGTCAGGAGTCATACCGCCGGGACTCTTAAGAGCTCCGGGGATTCAGCAATCAGGGACAGCAGCGGCAGGCGCACTATCGTTGCTTGCGTCAACGACTCAAGGCACTGCCGTTGCCGCCATTGCAACCACGAGTGTTGCCACCACCTCTCCTGCCATTCTCTGCGCCAAAGATGCAAAATACTGCGCAAACAAGGATGCGTGCGCGGGCGCTGGCTTTTACTGGTACACGGTCTCCTGCCACAAAGAACCCCCTCCCGCGTATTCATGCGCCGCATCCTACAACTACTGCATCAGTCCCACGGAATGCTCCGTACAAGGGTGGTATTCGTGCAGAGGCAGTTGTTATCCGTCTGCTGACGCGTGTCAGGGTGAAGCGTATGTGCCGCCTGCTGCACCCGCGGCAACACCGGCGATTCCCGCAACGCCTGCACAACCCGCGCAAATCAGCACTTCCACCACTGATGCGATTCCGCCTTCTGTCCCCACCAATTTTACTGCAACAACGTCTCAATATCCAATTTTCCTCTATTGGTCCAAATCAACTGACAACATCGGAGTCATCGGGTACAAACTCTACAAGAACAGCTCCCTCATTTTCAGTGCCGCAACAAGTACATCTCTCGCTACGCTTAGCTACTCGGACTTCATCAATATTACCCCTGGAACAACCTATAATTATGCGGTTGCGGCCTATGATGCCGCGGGAAATATCTCGACGCAGGCAGTAACTTCAGTTACTACACCTTCATCCCCGAGCTCCAGTTCGCCTCCGTCGTCCGCTTCCGGCTCTCTCACCATATCCGATATCCGAGCGACTGCTTATTCAACCGGAGCAACAATCACATGGACAACAAGTGAATTATCTTATTCGCAAATAGAATATAGCGGCCCGAGTGTGACGGGATCAGCCACGACCGGAAGGTTCGTCACTGGTCATTCCATGGATCTGTACAACTTGTACCCTGGAACTTCGTATACCTATCGCGTCAAATCCGGAGATACTGCCGGGCATCTGACGACAAGCGCGGACATGACTCTTACGACGACATCCGCCGCTTCCGCCGATATGGTCTCGCCTGTCATCTCCAATGTCCAAACGGTCGTATCTTCGGCGTCTGCGACGATTACATGGCAGACCAATGAACTGGCCGATTCGCAGTTGGCATATGGCACGACCGTTGCATATGCTTACAATATATACACGCCTGTGGACTCGCCGTTTATTACCAGTCATACATTTGGTCTTTCAGGATTGACTGCGGGCAAAACGTATCATTACCTTATCATATCAAAAGACCCGACCGGGAATCTGGGGGCAAGCGCGGATTATGCATTTACAACAGCGGTGGCTTTGGATACCACGCCCCCCGCAATATCCAATATCCAAGCAACCGGCATCACCGCAACCTCCTCGGTCATCACCTGGACCACGGATGAAGCATCCGACTCGCAGGTGGAATACGGCGCCAGCACGAGTTACGGCTCCCAGACCGCCCTTGATGCGACACGCGTCACCAGCCACTCTGCCGCGATCACCGGCCTTACTCCTTCCACCCTCTATCACTATCGGGTGAAATCAAAAGACGCGGCCGGGAATCCCGTAACGAGCGCGGATTATACCCTTACCACCGCGGCTTCACCCGTATCTCTTCCTGCGCCGCTCAGCATGCGGTGGAATTGGTTTGGCAGAATAAGGTCGCCGGACACGGTACAAAATTACCAACTTATCATTTATTATTCTCCATCCGCTATTGACGCTCCGGCATCTTTTAATATTTATCTCAAAAAACCGGGAGAATCCGGCTTCACAAAAACAAATTATCCAAAATCCAGCTTAATAAAATATGTGGCCTCGTCCGGAAGCGAAGCGTCTTACAGCGCCTATCCTCTTGGAAACTATGGCGTCCCCGGCGACAGTATTCCTCTCGGCGAGTACAAGGTCTATGCGACGGCCGTGGACAGCGCAGGCATAGAAAGTGCGCCGACGCCTACGGCCACCGGCAATTATAATCCCGCCCCTGTTATCGTAAATCCCGCAAACGGCAGTACTCAATCGTCTCTGACGCAAATAAACTTGTCCGATTCCAGTTCTCTTGCAAGCCCAAGGTATACTGTCTCTCTCTACGGCGCAAACGGGTATATTTGGGCGCCCAACGCTTTCTACGGAAGTTCAGTCACCTACAATGGTCCGGTTTTGAGTAGCGCCAACAATCCTCATACTTTGGTAGCGAGCATCTTCCCCAGTGGTATAGATCCTGCCGACTCCTCACCTTATACGGTAAGCACTTTTAACATTGCGGGTTCGGCCACCACGACATCAGCGACCGCCCCCACCGCCTCTCTCGCTACTATCCTGCAGGCATTGAGCGAAGCGCTCGCGACGCTCACGAGATTGTTGGAGAAGAATCAGTAGCGCCCGCATCGGGATGCCTCGTCGTCATGAGGATGTCTCCTCCCGGCCGCGTTTGAGCGCGCGGGCGTACCGGATCAATTCGTCCAGCATTTTTGCGACGCGCTCCCGGTACGGCGCCGGGTCTTTGAGCGCGCCCGACTCGTCAAAGAGCGTCCCGATGCGGAAGAAATACGCGGTCTCGCGGATCGGCGTCATGCCAAGCTCAACGACGACTTGGCGCAACTGCTCCAACATCCTGCCGCCGCCGAGCATTCCGCCGGTGCCCACGATCGCCACCGGTTTTCGGGCGTATTGGCTGAACGCCATATCCAGCATCATTTTGAGCTCCCCGGGATACCCGTGATTGTATTCGGGAGAAACAATGACAAAGCCGTCGGCGCGCGAGACAATCTCAATATATTTTTTGGCAATCGGCGATTCTTCGCTGTTGTCGGTCGCGGGCAGACGGAAATCGCGCACGT
>CAYXAG010000070.1:0-3801 GCA_964462235.1 uncultured Candidatus Saccharibacteria bacterium | reverse complement strand
CCTCAATTCCCTTCACGCCACATGCGCTTGCCGCGGCGGAGCCACGCGCCCGGGCTCATACGGAGAAACTCTTTGGCCCTGCGGCCGAGCCGCTTGGCAAGAGAGAGCGCGCCGGAGGTATGACGCACGATCTCCCGTTTCAATTCATCCTCCAGCGCGTCGCAGGAGGCATGGATCTCGCTGCCCTCGGAAGAGACCCGAATCATGGTCTTACCCAGCATAAGGCCTGCGCTGACGCGATACACCTCGCCCTTGTGGTGGTGGCGGGTCGTACGCGCAACTTCAATATCCAGTATGGGATCATCGGAAAGGGCCAAACGCTTCAGGCGTTTCTCCACCGGACGGACGATCTTGCGCCCGATATACTCGCGCAGAGAATCCGTAATCTCAATATCTTTATGTCTGATGTTTACCCGCATGATCTTATTATATAAAACACGGCGCGATCGCGCCATGTTTCGCCCGGCTCAAAATATCACACCATCAGAAGTCTTCCTCCCCGGCCTCTTCTTTATGATCGGCTTCCTCGTATTCTTTAATACTGATTCCCTTCTCCAGCGCTTTCTCACGCGACGGACGATCCAAGAAAATGATCTGTCCCGCATCTCCAATAATCCGCCACTCAACAGGGAGACCACCTTCCCTTCGGAATCCTTAATCACGTAAACCCGGTACGGCAGTTCCTCACTACCCCATGGAGTTTTTCCCTCTACTGCGGCGCGAAGAATCTCTTCCGGATCAACTTCTGTCTCACTGAATGTATCCACAAGCAAATTCTGCACTTGTGCAAGATCCGGATGGTCACCGCGTTCAATGAAAGCTCCACGGAATACCTTTTCTCCCCTATTTCCAAATCGCACCTTGGGGACTCAAGAGAGGATCTCCTGAACCTGCTCTTTTGCGTCAGCATCTCGGCCGACTTCAGCGCGGGCTGACTCGCAACTTTCCGCTCCCACGCGCACTGCCGGCAGTGCGAAGGATTGCCGCCGTGCGGACACGTATCCTCTTGAGTTGAAGATCGACCTTGTTCAAAAGACATAATTTAATTTCCCTTTATAGAGTAATACATATTCTCAATCATCTTCCACACGAGCTTTGCTGCGGCAAAGTCGGGGGCCGCCATGCCGGGAATCGGGGCCAGTTCCACCACATCTATGCCGATGATTTCGTGACGGGCAATCACGCGCTCCAGCACCGCCAGCACCTGATACCATCCCAAGCCTCCGGGCTGGGGCGTGCCCACCGCGGGCATGACCGAATGGTCAAATACGTCCAGATCAATGCTGATGTATACTTTTTTCTTCATTGTCCGCGTTATTTTCTCCGCGGGAACTTCGGGCGCATAAAATATATTGAGCGATTTTTCACGCCTGTTCTTTTTCTGCTCCTCGGCGATATATGTCCGCACGTCCCGATCCACGCTGCGGATGCCGACTTGAGTAAGCGAGACTTTGTCTCCCAATTCAAAACATCGCCGCATCACGGCAGAATGAGAATACGGATCGCCGCGGTAATCCGGCCGCAGGTCCGGATGCGCGTCAAAATCCAAAATTGAAAAGTCCCGATGCTTCTCGTGGAGCGCTGCGATTGATGCAAACGTCAGCGAATGCTCGCCGCCGATGAGAAACGGCATCTTGCCGTGCGCGACCACGTCCTCGCTGATAAAACGCGAGAGCGAAGCGAGGTGTTCTTTCGGAGACCCGCCGTGAAGCGCAAGCGAGTGTTCAAAGGTATAGAAAAACTTTTCCTCCACGGCAGGATGCCACTCATCCTCTCCCCACGGCTCATCCAGCTGCATGGACGCTGCCAAAATCGCCATCGGCCCCTCGCGCGAACCGGATTTGTATGTGGTCGTCGCATCATACGGCGCCGGGATCAACGCGATGCGGGCTTTTGTAAAATCCTGCTCCGGCATGCCGCAGAAACGCAGCGGCACGACTTCGGCCTTCACGACTTTCTTATCGGAAAGTTTTGCGCTCTTCATGCGCCGAAAATCTTAGACGAGTTGAAACCCTTGCGCGTCTTCCCATGCAGACGCTCGCCCAACGCATGCGTTATGATGGGAAGCGCGATGGTGGCTTCACAATAACAGATCAGATGATTTTCCGTATCGGAAATCTTACCCCAGCTCACGGCTTCCTCAAACGTGCATCCGGACAATCCACCCCACTGGGGATTATCCGTGGTGATCTGCACGGCGTACTTGTGAGGATAGTATGTCTCATTGTTTCCCTTACGCTTCAGATATCCGCGATGAGGAATCTTTCTGTCTTCGTACAGGAGGTCTCCGGTTACCGCAAAGAGCTGGATAAAATCTTTGGGCACGCCACCACCGACATAGACGACGCCAGTTTCCTTCACATGGGAAGCCATGCTCATAAACTCCACGTAATCTTTCATCGCATCTATGGAGAAGGAGAAACCGCGGCTTTTGGCGACCAGTGCGGCGTCTCCGTAGGGACTGTCGGCGATTGCGGGACAGAATACCGGAACCCCATTTTTGGCGGCGGTTGCGACAATGCTTCTCACCCCACTCTTCCAAAGCCACAAACCGAAAAGCCGGAGAAATTCGCGCGACGAATACGAATACTTCTCGTCAAGCGTCACTATGAAATCCGTGATGAGCTCGGTCATCTTCATATATTCGTCCTCGCGTCCGTATACGTCGTAATACCGATTGAATCCTTCGCCAAACAGCTCCTGATCGTCAGCCAGATGCGAACCCTGCCAATAGGAATATCCCATGGCTTCCACGATGTCCTCGGAAATATTGGCGCCCGTAGATACCAAGACGTCTATATAGCGATGCTCAATCAGCCAGTTGATCATCTTCCACTGGCCGGTCGTGGAAAGGGACCCCGCATACCCGAGAAAAATCGTCACCGAACGGTCCCTCACCATTTTTTCCCAGAGCGACACGCTCTGCGCCAGCTTCTTGCCCTGGAAACCCGTCTGCTCCATCGCGGAGAGCAAACCCGAAAGCGTCCTGTCCCCGACGGTGATCGCCTGGACCTTTTTGCTCCTGAATGAAGGTTTTGCCATATACGAGTAAAAAAAGTTAATGAGAGAACCTATGATTCAAAAATCTGGGAATATGCGCGCGGCTTGCGCGCGGACCAGTGTCCGGTCTGATACGCGTAGGCCGCAAGAATCGGCAGAGCCAAGGTCGCCTCGGCATACACCATCTGCTCATGCACCGTGCTCACCTTGCCCCAGGAACTTGCCTCCTTGAGCGTGGACGAGGAGCAGGCCCCGTCGCGCACATCAGCCACCGTGATCTGCACCGCATACTTATGCACTGGCACATCTCGGCCCAGGACCTCCGCGCCCACAACCGTATCCTGCGCAAAGTTTTTGGGTACGCCACCCCCAATCATGAGAAGGCCAGACTCTTTACTGCCCATTTTTATTTTTGTGAGCTCCAGAAAATCCTTTACCGAATCAATGCTGATGTGGCGATCCGGACGCATCCACTGGTGATACGCCAGGCCCAGTCCGGCCGACGAATCCGAAAACGCCGGGCAGAAGATCGGCACGTCCATTTCATACGCCGCCTGCACCAGAGAATTTTTCTTTTTGGAGTGCTTCGTAAGGTAGCGGCCCATCTGGCGGATAAACTCGCGCGACGAGTAGGGCCGCGGCTCAAGGCCGTCTGCTATTTTTGCAATGGTTTTATCGCAATGCTGGAGTTCTCTCTCATCAATAAACGTGTCGTAGATGCGATCAATGTAGAGCGAGCGCAGAAGGCCGTCATCTATGAAAGGGGTGCCGCGATAGTGCTTGAACCCGAGGGCTTCAAAA
>CAYXAG010000069.1:3001-3854 GCA_964462235.1 uncultured Candidatus Saccharibacteria bacterium | reverse complement strand
CAATAGACCCTGCCCGGGATAAGTGCGGGCACGGCGCTCTCGCCCTCCACCCGTACCCGAAACAACGCCCGCCTAAAATAATTTCTCCGTAAGGGCCTGATACACCCCGTAGCGCTCCGGCACGCCTTTGGCCTCATAAAACATTTTTGCGATTTCATCCACGGCCAGAACGAGTTGTCGCGCCGCCTCCTCGCTGACCTCCTGCTTATTCCTGGAAGCCAGTTTTGCCGCCTTCCACACGGTCTCGTGTAGATGCGGCGCTTTCTGGATATGCTCCGGCTTGAAAAAATCCGTCCAGAGCGTCAGTATCTCCTTCTTACAGAGCGAGGCGTGCTCTTCTTTCACCGCGATACGGCGCATCATGCTGTTGGCAAGCGCCTTCATTGCCGTAAGATCAAAATCCAACGGAAATCCGGTGGGCGGATGCAACTCGCCGATTTGCAATACCATACGGAGCACTGTCTGTGCCGCGATCTTGGCCTGCGTCGGCTCGTAAATCCCGCAGGGGATATCACAATGCGCCTCGGCAGTCAGTATAGGAAAAAACTTTGCAAGATATTTCTCAAGTGCCTTTGCCATGGTGTTGAATTACGAATTATGAATTAGGGGGATAAAATAATATCTCTCCATATTCATAATTCCTACTTCCTAATTCCTAATTCCAGCTTAAGGATATAATTGATTCCCCTCCTCGTCAAATATGCTGATGGCTTGGGTGGGGCATGACTTGGCGGCCAGGAGAAGCGTCTCGTCGTCAATGATTTCATCCTCCAGGTCTTTGCGCGCCGTCATGTCGGATGAAGGCAGGGATGCCTTGCGCCTGATTACGGCTTTGTTTTCGCCGTCCAGTTCA
>CAYXAG010000069.1:0-2991 GCA_964462235.1 uncultured Candidatus Saccharibacteria bacterium | reverse complement strand
CGCGATACAAGAAGCCGCACCGATGCACAATTCCCGGTTCACCATCAATTTTCCGATTTTCACTGGCTTTTTCTCTTCCATGAATATCTGGAGTATACCAATTTCCACTCTATGGGAAAAGAGCCGCGAGTGCCCGCCTCAACGCCTCATACGGCAGGAGGACGCATTTGAAACGCGAGGGTGACGGCGCCTCCCCGTACAGGAGGAGCAGATCATCTGCGGAGAAACGCCTCAACTCCTCAAGAGTTTTTCCCGAAAGAGCGCCGCACAGAATGTCTGCGGAAGCAATCATCAGCGCGCATCCTCCGCCTTCAAATTTCATTTCTGCCGTGTATTTTTTCTCATCATCCATTCGTAAAAAAAGCGTCAACTCGTCGCCGCACAGCGAATTGGCGACCTCGCCCTGCGTGTGAGGATTTTTTATGATACCGCGATACCGCGGAAAGCGGTACCTCTCAATGATTTCTTCGCGGTATAAAGACATATCAATCTCGGGACGCGTGCCCCTGAAATGTTTTTGTCAGTTTTTGTAATGCCTCCGTCGCCCGATCAATATCTTCTTTTGTATTATATATATGGAAGCTCATGCGGCAAGACGCCGGAATTTTCAGCTTTTTATGAAGCGGCCTGGCGCAGTGGTCCCCCACGCGGATCATGATCCCCTCCTCGTCCAGAAAACTCCCGACATCGTGGGGATGGATGCCACTCACCGTGAAGCTCAAAACGCCGCTTCGTTTTTCCACGCTTTCCGGACCCAGTATTTTCATGCCCGGAATCGGCGATAACTTTTCGTGCCCGTAACGCAAGAGCTCTTTTTCATGCGCGCGCACTTTCTCCATACCGATATTTTGTGCATACTCCGCCGCAGCGCCCAAGCCAATGGCGCCGGCAATATGCGGAGTGCCGGCTTCAAATCGCAGGGGTGGGGCCTGATAGATCGCGCGATCCAGCATGACATCCTGAATCATCTCCCCTCCGGTCTGATACGGCGGCATTTTTTCTAAAAGATCATAACGCCCCCATAAAACACCGATGCCTGTAGGCCCCAGCATTTTGTGTCCGGAAAATACGATAAAGTCTGCGCCCAGGTCGGTGACATTCACCGGCAGATGCGGCACGGATTGCGCGGCGTCTACCATAACCGTAGCGCCCGCCTCATGCGCGAGCGCGGCGATTTCCGGCACTGGATTGATGATGCCCAACACGTTGGATACGTGCGCGAGCGAAACGATCTTGATGGCCCGCTCTTTCAAAAATCGGACAAAGGTATCGCGCTCCCATACGAGTTCTCCGCGCTCGCCTTCAAAGGGCAGAAAAAACAATCGCAGGTTCTTTTTGCGGCCAATCTCCTGCCACGGCACGAGATTGGCGTGATGCTCCATTTCCGTAAGCAAGATTCCATCGCTCTCGCGCAAAAAAGTCCCGGCCCAACTTGCGGCAAGCAGATTCAATCCCTCGGTGGCATTGCGCACGAAAACTATTTCTTCTTTTCGGCCGGCTCCGATGAGCCGGCCGATACTCTCGCGCGCGCGCTCATACTCCGCAGTTGCCCGCTCGCTCCACGCATATACTCCGCGATGCACGTTTGCCGAATATTCCTGGTAGTATCCGGCTATCGCATCAATCACCGCACGGGGTTTAAGTGAAGTCGCGGCAGAATCCAGATAAACCAGATCCCACGCGGGCGCATCTGCGCCCGCGTGGGTGCGTCCAAAAATCGGGAAATCTTTTCTGATGTTTTCCCCCAATTCCATAACTTAAAAATATCACAAAAAGGGAAAAATAAAAACCTCACCTGAATGCATCATAATCTATGATGAACTCGGGTGAGGCGAGAACGCAATTAAGGGTTATCCGACTTCCACCCATCAGCAAACCGTTCAAGCTACAACATTCAATCCAAATCAGTAAAAATGCGTGAAGATTTGTTTGCAACCTGAACGGTCCGCTGATGAGCTTTTTTGAAAAGAACTATAGGGAACCTCTGCTCGGCACACCTCGCGATTGAGACATGACCAGTTGAGGTGGGGATCAACTGAATCATCCCCGGGTTTGTTACCACTCAATCTTGTCATAGGACGGGAACCATGGTTCCCCGTCATCCATGATTTGCTTGAGCAGAGGCGATGTCATCACTGCCCAGCGTTTCCGAAGAAGACGCTGGAGTAGCTTCGCAAAGAGCGTTTTCTTCCTGCTATTCTCATGGAAGAGAATACCGGAGAAAAACTTCTTTACGATTGATGCCAGTTGCGGAATAGTGAGCCAGATCTGTACTTCAATCGGCTCACCGTCTGCAACCGCCTTCACGGTGATGGCCAAACGAGTGCGCCCGCTCTCATGCCCGGGCACCTCGCCACCACCGATTTGGACGTCAGCATCTTGGACGGACCGTGCAATTAGGAACCGATCCATAGCCACCTCCTCATAATGGCTGTACCTATCGCGCCCAAGGGACCGACCACAGTGATCGGGCTTCGGCGCATTAGCCAGCCATTGAGGATGCCTCAAAGAACCATGGAGTCATTATATATCACAAACATTATTTTGTCAATACTTTTCCTGAAAAATCCCTTATCTAAGGCATTTTTGGCGCGGCGAGGAAACCCTCTACGATAAGGCGTTCGGCCTCTGTGCGGGAAAGGCCGCGGGATTGGAGATAAAAAAGTTGCTCCTCGTCTATTTTGCCGACCGAGGCCGCGTGGCCGAGCGATGCGACCTCTTTGGTAAGAACTTCCAGACGCGGCGTCGGGCGCGCGCGCGCGCCCGACGCAAGCAGGAGTGCTTTGTACGACAAAAAGCCTGTCGCGTTTTTCGCGCTCTCCTCTACGCGAATCAAACCGTCGAAAAAAGATGATGAGGTATCCGCGAGCGCCGCGCGGAAACGGATATTACAAGAAGTTTTGGGCGCGCGCATCAGCGCGCGCAATATAATCTCCTGCGCATCGCTGTTTTTTCCCGCAAACGCGCCGACGATTTCTGCGGATGCGCCTT
>CAYXAG010000068.1:2623-3867 GCA_964462235.1 uncultured Candidatus Saccharibacteria bacterium | reverse complement strand
CCCTCCGGCGAGTACCGCCTACCTTCGCTCATGAGCCGTTTTATCCAAGATCATCCGGTTATGGCGGTGTTTGGCAAGCGCCGGCCTCCTTTTGCGTCCCCCGATGATCTGAATTGGGTCGCATAATTTCTGCTCCATGAACCGGAAAGCAAAAGACATCGTTATTTCCAAGACGCCTTACCGTCTTATCTTGGGAGACGGAACAGACTTGCCTCCGTATGTGAAAAAATACGGCGGCCATACTCTTTCGGCGACGATTGACAAATACGTTACTGTTGTCGTGCGCCGGAGAATTGATGACCGGATCGTATTTCATTACGCGTTGGGAACCCAGGAAGGGAGGTATTGGGAAGAGATTGAGCATCCGTATGTCAGAGAAGTGATGAAGCATATCGGAGCGTCGGGGGGCGTGGATATCGCGTCCTTCACCGATGTTCCTTTTTCATCCGGACTCGGCTCCTCCGGCGCTTTTACCGTGGGGCTCCTGAATGCGCTATGGAAGCTTGCGGGAACAAAAAAGGGTCCGCGCGAGCTTGCTGAAGAAGCGGCGCATATTGAATTGAATGCCCTGCAAAGTCCCATCGGCAAACACGACCAGTATCTGGCGGCGTACGGGGGAGTATGCGATCTGCGGTTTCAGAGGAATGGAAGTGTCAAAGTGAAAAAAATCGTCTTATCGGCCCGCGACAAGAAAAAATGGGAAGATTATTTTTTGCTTGTGTATAGCGGCATGCCGCGTTCCGCATCAAGGGTGCTGGCTCCGGTCTTTGGCAAGCTCGCGCGCGGGGAATCGGCGGCGATTGATGCGATGCATGAGTTTTGCAGGACCGGCGAGCGGATGATAGGGTTTCTGGCCGAGAGAGACTTTTCTCATTTCAGCAAAGCATTTGATGCGTTATGGGAGATCCGCAAGTCCACATTCGGCTCTTCCAATGAGCGGCTTGACGCCATGATAGCCGCGGGGAAGAAGCACGGAGCGATCAGCGGGGCCGTCTGCGGCGCAGGCGGCGGCGGGTTTCTTTATTTTTTGTGCCCCAATGCAAAAGTAAAAAAGAGAGTCACCAAGGCACTTGCCCAGATGGGCGCTCCGACGTATCCGTTTTTATTTACCGAAGAGGGAAGCAGGATTATTTTCTCGGCATAAATCGGCATAAGACCAGATTGCGCGTTCGGCATACCGCCGAGCGTTTTTTTATGCCTGAACTTGCCTGTGGATAGACAAAATATTTCGGTATGTTACAATC